>NZ_JBSQYS010000013.1:0-115369 GCF_055140945.1 Sunxiuqinia sp. | reverse complement strand
CTCTATTACAGGTGCGATAGGCGTTTTAAATTTAGCTTTCTATTTTTGACTCAGTAAGGATTCAATACAAATGTAGATCTATAAGCTGAGGGAAGCGCATCGCAAAGTAGAACGTTTAACTTGTTATTGCCCGTGCAATGAGGAATCTATTTCAAATGGCTTAGCTCTCAATCACACGTCGTCAGTGCGAATAACAAAATTCATTCTCGTGAGATATGTTCGCTTGCCGTAGTTGATACGTTCATTGTTAATTAAAAATGAAATTGCAGAGCTGTTGATTCACATTTTTGTTAAAAAATGAGTTTACAGGAGATATAAGCATACTTTTGCATACAGAAAGCGGGTCAGAAGACAGGCTATTCATGGTTGTATCGTCGAGATTTACTCTTAATTGCGATGACAATTTTCAACTTTCAAACCATTTAACCCTAAAATAATGGTTTTATTCTCAATTCCCAAATTGTTGCATCACCTCTTTTAAGTGGCAGATTATTAATTGCCTACAGAATCCACACGCGGTTTTTTTTATTATCAGCACGTATAGTTAGTCTAGGAAATAAAATTCGCACACTTTTCCTATTGGCGTTCCATAGTTTTGATTACAGATTTCTAAACTAAATGATGAAGAAAAGTTTTTGAATTGAATTTTTTAACATTAATCAAACTAAAACGAATGAAAAAATTATTATTGTGTGCGTTATCGCTTATTAGTGTGTCTTCAGTCAAGGTTATAGCGCAAGAAGTAGTTCAAGACTCTGTTGGCATTGAGATTGTTATTCCAATTGATCATGCAGATGTAACAAAAGACAAAGAGGAAAAGAACCGCAACGTCATGCTTAATGCTGAGAACTCGACAGGCCCAAGAACAGTGAATATTGGGTTGCCATTTAGAGGGGACTTAGTTATTGCTGAAAACGGCGTTCCCGTCGTTTATTACTTCTTTCCAACAAATCCCATGGCCGCGTGGAGAAATGACAATAGTCTCTCGCGGATGGGACTTCTTTCTTTTGAAGAAGGAGCATTATTATACGGTAAGGTAGGAAATCCTGTTCGATCATTTACCCGTGATGCTTCCAGAAGGTTCAGAGGGGCTGCTTCGCTCCTGCTTTCCAGTAATGGAACCTCCCGATATGATGTTACGATGACCGGACCTTTGAGTAAGAGTGGATGGGGGTACATTGTAAGCGCCTACAAAAACTTTGACAAGGGAAATGGTATTAATTATCAATTCACAGATTGGTATGATAATACTGAGATGATGAAAGCAGGTATTCAAAAAGACTACGGCAAAGGTCAGGTTAAACTACTTTATAAGTATGTGGGTGCAAAAATGATCATGTCTAATTACGTACCTCTTCGTTCTGAAGGTGACGGCAAGTTTTCTGAATTAGACAACTTTGATTTAGGTAAAGACTCCTATATTCCAGGTAGTGGATTAATTCCTTACAGAGATTCTCAAGGTAACGCAAAGGTAGCAGATCTGTCTGATGATAAGTTTAGCAAGTCGATCTCACAAAATATATACTTGGTAGGTGATCACAAGTTTGATAATGGATGGAATATGGAATATACGTCGCTTTTTCAAAAAATGAAAGGTACTATGCCCGTTATATTCCCTTTAAGTACGAATATTAATCCTGATGCGAATGGTGGAATTGGCAGCCAGTTGACTTTGAATCAGTTGATTCCTCAAGCGGATGTTACCATGTCTAATTCCAGGTTACAGTTCACTAAGAACATCGGAACACATCGATTAAGAGTTGGTGGTCAATACCAAATGTTCCACCGGGCATATGAAACTTTAAAAGGGATGTATACGATGACGGTAGAAGCGAATCCTCGAATTTATTCGGCTCAAAGAACGGCTACCGGGACTGAGATCACCTATTTTGATGGTACGAATCCGGAAGCGGTGTTAAACCCGGGAAACAATGGTTCTGTGGATGATAATCAGGTAAATAAAGCTGCGTTGTATTTTTCAGATGACTTTTCTTTGGGTAACCGACTTGATTTAGGTTTAGGGTTCCGTATTGAGCATCAGAATTATAAAGAAACACATGATCAGTTTAGTTCAAATGAGCCAGCTGTTGAGTCTGAGTTTATTGACTATGAACAAAATAACAAAATCAATAAGGTTGCCGTTGGTAATTTAACTTATAAGATTGGTAAAAATTTCGGACTTATTGCTGACGGATGTTATAATTCTTATTGGGATATTTTTTGGGACTCTAAACGTGGACCTGACGGTACTCCAATTCCGGAAGAAGGAAATACCTATATCCGTTCAACAATACCAACAGACAATGAAATTGTTGTGACAAAGTATGGAGCTGGTCTCTATTATAATGTAGGAAACAAATTAAATATTGTTTCAAAGGTTACCGGAATTACAAAAGCAAATATTAAAAGTTCGGAAACAACACTTTATAATGCCAGCGCTGAGTCTGCGCTGGGGCAAATGGCTGGATTAGCACAATTGGTGAGAGATGATTTTGGACCGGAATTATACGATATTCAAACTTTAGGATGGACAACTGATATCATGGCTAAACCATTTAAGAATTTCGATATTCATTTATTGGTTACACTTCAGAATCCTAAGTATAAAAACTATAGCCTGGCCTACAAATTCGATGCTACTCCTACGCCTTATGGAGTGACTGTTCCGGCTGGTGAAGGATCCTACGACTATTCAGAGAATCAAGTAGTCGGATTATCAAAAGTATTACTGGAAATTGATCCAAGTTACAAATTTTATAAAGGAAAACTGAAAGCTTGGGTAAGCCTACGCTATTTTGGCAAACAATACGGAACTGCATTAAATACAGTTGAATATAACCCATGGTGGGAAAGTTTTGGAGGCATAGATTATACAATGAGTCGCAATGTTCAGATTCAGTTCAAAGTAACCAACTTTTTGGATGAAAGAGGAATCAAAGGTGACTTAGTTAATTCCATGCAAATGGATGCCGCAAAAGCAGAGCAGTTAAATGCAGTTGTAGCTTCAGCAATTCGTCCACGGCAGTTTGAATTATCAATAGATTTTAAATTTTAAACCATTGTAATTAATTAAAAGAATAGAGTTATGAAAAAGTTAATGATGTTTTTATTTACAGCAGCAATTATTGCTTTATCAACTAGTGTAAACGCCCAGGACAGTAAAGATTACTTTGTTGGAAAATGGGATATTCTCACCGAAGGAACTCCAAGTGGAGATGCTCATTCAACCCTGATCTTGAAAAAGGGAGAAGAAGGTAAATTAACGGGTACTTTCCAATCGGAAGGAAAAGAACCAACCAAGCTTACCCGGTTGGAAGTAAACCCAGATGATATTACTTGCTATTTTGTGGCAAGTGGTTATGACGTATACATTTGGTTAGAAAAGATTGATGAGGATACCATGGAAGGCACTATGATGGACATGTTTGATTGTTATGCGACAAGAATACAAATAAAGGATAAAGAATAGTAGTAGAGTTTGTTAGGACAGTGAAAAGGGGAGTCTTATTCCCCTTTTCTTCTCATAACGTAAATGCATGCAAATGTTCTGCAAACGTGAAGTATGATTTACTACATCTGATTGTTATAGCCATTTCAAGCCAAACGATTTTATATTCCCTGTTTTTCTAATTACTATCAAATTCTTTCCTTCTCTTTTTAGATGGGATAAGGGAATATCTTCTGTACGTGATATCATGATGCTCCGATCAATTTAGTCAACACCTTTTTAAGTCGTTCTTTTTAATGCTTGCCTAGTATATTATCATGGCTCTTTACTTGAGAATTATTAAACAAATATTCAGTAAAAAATAAATATTTAACTATGAAAATGAACATTATCTTTAGTCTTATCCTGACATTGTTGATTTTTAATAATGTCCACGCGAATGGTTCGGAAAAGGCTAAATTAAAGGATATTACATTTTATCCAGAACAACTGGAATGTAATATTAAGCTCACTCTCAAAAATTTAAAGCAGGTTGGCGAAGTGGATGAAAGATACCAGTCATTTAATTTAGAAATGTGCGAAGTGGTTGGTGGTAGATTTTGGATACCCTATGATGAATTGGATTCAACAAAAATACGGGGACGTGGTTTTGATGCTTTAAAACAAAGTATTCCGGCGATTAATCTGTATGAAAAAAAACTACGTGTGCTTACTTCTGCTTTGGGGCCAACTTACATTCGGGTAAGTGGACTCTGGGCTAATACAATTTATTTTCAGGATAACGATAAACCTAAACTGGAAACTGCTCCAGAGGGCTATAATAATGTTTTGACTCGAAAGCAGTGGAAAGGAGTCATTGATTTTGTAGAGGCAGTTGACGGTAAATTAACAACATCTTTTACGATAAGTGATGGTATAAGAGACAAAGACGGTAACTGGACTACGGCCCAAATAAAACCACTGATTAACTATACCAAATCAATCGGAGGGGAAATAGCCATGGCCGAAATGTTTAATGAGCCATCTCATGCTAGTCATGGTGGTGCTCCAAAAGGATATGATGGTGCCTGGTTTGATAGAGACTTTGCTGCTTTTAAAAGCTATATGAGTTCAGCAATGCCTGAAACGAAAATTGCAGGCCCGGGCTCAACAGGTGAAGGAGGTATTATGCCAGGAATATCACTAACAACGGATCAAATATTTGAAGCAGAACCAAAACCAAATTTTGATATTTGGTCGTACCACTATTATGGCGTCTTATCAAAAAGGTGTTTTGGCAGACAAACTCCGGAGGATGCGCTTACAGAAGAGTGGTTGAGCAAAACTGAACTTGGGCTAAAATATTATGAAGAATTTAGGGATAAATACCAACCGGGTATTCCAATCTGGTTGACCGAAACTGCTGAAGCTTCTTGTGGCGGAAATCCCCTGGCTGCCACTTATGTGGATTGTTTCCGTTACCTGGAACAATTAGGTAGGTTAGCAAAAAAGAATGTAAAGGTTGTAATGCATAACACGATTTGTGCCAGTGAATATGGACTGCTTGAGCAGGAAACGTATGAACCAAAGCCTAACTATTGGGCAGCATTGCTCTGGAACAAACTAATGGGAACCAAAGCCTATGAGGCAAGTTTGCCAGTTGAAGGTGTGGATGTTTTTGTTCATAATCTGAAAAATTCATCGAACGGCTTGGCTGTCATGATTGTAAACCCAAAGAATTCAGAATGTTCTATTTCTATTCCTGCAAAGGCAGAGCAGTATTTGTTTACAGGTGATGAGCTTCAGCCAGAAACTGTAAATGAGCTGCTAACAAAAACGGTAAAATTGAATGGTAAGGTACTTGAATTAAATCCTGATGAGACTTTACCTGAACTTAAAGGGGAAAAGATAAAAGCAGGAGAAGTTCAACTCCCTCCATATAGTATTGTGTTTCTTTCGTTTAAAAATATCTAATGACTATTTACTCTGATAGATAGATACGTGGGGTTTTTAATTTATCCCTTCTCTGTGAAAAGAGAGGGGAAATCTATCTGCTCGATACACCATGATTAGCTAACAAATGTTTTGAAACCAGAGACATTACTTTTAAATCACAAAATAGAAAACTAAAACAAACCTAGAATATGAAAAAAAAATCTGTTGGGTTGTCCCTGTTCCTGCTGCTTTGGTTTTTTGGTAACTGTACCAATAGCAACAAAACCGTTCGTATTAGTATAGAGAATATTCAGAATGTAGGCTCTGAAATTGAGTATGCGGTCAGTCAGTTACAAAAATCGACTTCAATTAGTATCAGTTCAATGAATGAAGATCCTGATTATATCATTCGAACTGAGATTGATACTATTAAATATGCGCCTGAGTCCTTTGAGATTACCATTAACGATAAGGCATTGGAATTGCATGCCGGCTCTCCGGTCGGAATTATGTACGGATTGCTGGATATTCAGGATCAGACAGAACAAGGGAACCTGAAACTAGAGGAAAAGAGTATTACCCCTGCTGTTGATTTCCGTGCCATCAAATTTAATTTGCCCTGGCGGTCTTATCGAAATGGTAAAGCACTGGAGATTCACAAGGATGTGTGCCGTGATTTGAATTTCTGGGAATCATTTCTGGACATGATGGTGGAGAACAGATTCAATAAACTGACCTTGTGGAGTCTGCATCCTTTCGCTTATATGGTGAAAACGGAGAAATATCCGGAAGCTTGTGGGCTTAGCGACACAGAGTTAGCAGATTGGCAAAATTTCTGGCACGGTTTGTTCAAGATGGCCAAAGACAGAGGCATTGAAACCTATTTGGTGACCTGGAATATTCACGTTTCTAAAGAGTTTGCCAAGATTCATCAAGTAGCAACTCATAGTCTGAACAATGAGTACAACACCGAGGAAACGGACACTTCAGAGATTGTTAAGGATTATACCCGGGAAACAATAAAAACAGTTATCGATACTTACCCAAATCTTACAGGAATAGGTACTTCGTTGTCTGAAGCGATGCAGGGAATGTCTGCTGATGAAAAAGAACAGTGGATAGAAGACACTTATCTTGAAGGTATGAAGATGGCTTCAAGGAAAATCAAGTTCATTTATCGTAGTAATAGTTCTCCCGGACGCGGCGACAAACTAAGAACGACTGCTGAGCGGTCAAGAAAAACGATAGACGCATTTAATCGCGTTTCGGAGGGTAAAGTGATACTGCCATTTAAATTTAATTGGTCGCATGGCCACGCAACACCTAATTTGGTTAAGGTACACGGTGGAGACCTTTCTGATGCCTATTGGAATCCAACGCCGGAAAGTTATACAATGGCCTGGACAGTCCGTAATGAAGACTTTTTTGTATTGCGTTGGGGTCAACCTGATTTTATACGTGAGCATATTGAAAAGAACTTACATCCTTATGTCAGCGGGTATTTTTTAGGTTCAGAATCATACATCCCGGCAAAAGACTATATCACTTCGCTGCCAGGGACTAGTAATAAATATGCCTTTGAAAGACAATGGATGTATTATAAGATGTGGGGAAGATTACTTTATGATCCGACGACTCCGGATTCCTTTTTCAAGAATGAATTTACACATCGATATCCCCAAAGCGGGAGTCAGCTATATTCTGCCCAAACGAAAGCGAGCCGTGTTCCACTTGTTGTTGCTTCCTACATGGATGCGACATGGGATTTTACCTTGTATTCAGAAGGTTTCGCCAAGTTGGTTACGGAAGATATGGGAGTAATACCTTTAAAAACACTGGCTCGTCAGCGTCCAATGGAACCATCTTGGGTAGGTGTCAGGGATTTTGTGAGAAAAGGAGAGCTGCACGTTGCCGGGAAGATAACTCCGTTAGAATTAGCCGATTCTGTAGAAAACTTCTGTAATGAAGCTCTTGCAGAGCTTGCTGAATTGGATGAGAAGAGAGTCGCTCAAAATGTAGATTTGTTATATGAGGCATCCGACATTAAAGCATGGTCGTATATCGGCTTGTATTTTGCCAACAAACTTCGCTCGGCTTTTTATTATCAGAAGTTTAAGACATCGAAAGATATCACTTATCATCAACAGTCTCTCAAATGGCTGGAGGAGGCAATCAAAGACTGGGAGCAGCTTGTAGCAGTAACAGAGAAGGTTTATGATCCCATACCCCTGATGCATCATTTAGGCTATTCTTATTCCGACACCCAACAGAAAAACTATGATAAAGAGTTTCATTGGAAATATCATATGGATGAAGTGTATAAAGAGTTGGAATGGTTGAAAGGCCTAAAAGAATAACGTTTAAAGTGGTACGAAATAGCAAAAGTGAATGTTAAGTGCATAACATCACTGTAGCAAGTTTTTTCATCATCAGTTTTTGTTTGGCATTGCCCCGGGATGTAGCAATATATCCCGGGAATGCCACTAAACTGAGAATAAGAGCGAATTGATAGAATTAAGGTGTTTGGGAAAGTGTATTAAACGTCAGGTTATGAATAAAATGAAATATCAAATTGTTGTTTTTGTCCTCCTTTTGCTAGGAGCATGCAGCACTTCTGACAAAAACGAAAAGACTGCTTCGGGTCAGGATCCTTTGGTTCAGGTTAAAGACTCGTTATTCAACAAGCCTTATATCGATATAGATGAGTGGCGCGATGAGCCTGTACGACACCGCTACGTGCATGGCGGATTCGAAGGTCGTGATACACGCTTTTCATTTTACTTTCCTCCTAAGGAACAATACGAAGGTCGTTTCTTTCAGTACATCACACCGGTTCCCGATAGCGAAAACTTATCGCAGGGAGCTGTTGGCGAAGAGGATAAAATCGGGTTCTCCATCGAAAGTGGCGCCTACTTTATCGAAACCAATGGTGGTGGACAAGATGGTAACGCATTGGGTGGCGGCGATAAAATTTTGGGAGCTTATGGTGCCAATGCCATTTGCGCCATGTACTCGCGCGAGTTAGCTGTCGAAATGTATGGCGATCATCGTTCTTATGGCTATGCCTTTGGCGGAAGTGGCGGAGCCTACCGAACAATCGGCGGATTTGAAAATACAAAAGATATTTGGGATGGTGTGGTGCCTTTTGTTATTGGTTCGCCAATGGCCATTCCCAATGTGTTTACAGTGCGTATGCACGCCATGCGTGTGTTGCAAAATAAGTTTCCGCAAATCGTTGATGCGTTGGAGCCGGGCGGAAGCGGCAATATGTACGAAGGGCTTAACCTGGAAGAACGTGAAGCTTTGGCTGAGGTGACAAAAATGGGGTTTCCTCCTCATGCCTGGGTTGCCTATAAAACAATGGGCATTCACGCTTTTAATGCGCTTTATGGCGGTATGCTGATGGCCGACAAATCTTACTTTAGCGATTTTTGGGAAAAAGAAGGCTATCTGGGATACAACCCTCCCAAATCTTTGGTTGCAGGCAGACTTCAGCATCAATCAAAAATTAAAAGATTAATCTATGCCGCTGATGCTGTTGCCATGGGATTGGGAATTGAAAGTATGCCCGGGCAGGCACGCGGAAGCGCTGACGCTGCCTGGAAGGCACTCGACGATAAAGGCAACGAGTTGCCTCTGGCCTTTCAACTGGAAACCGCTCCGCGTAAAGTGCAGTTTTTGGGGGGTGAAGTGAGTATGCTAAGTGGTCGCGCAAAAGGAAAAGATTTTGCAGCCCGAAGCATTGAAGGTGATGTTGTAATCCTGGGTGAAGTAGCCTCAAAAAGAAAGTTAGCTCGCGTAACAGTTGGTGATGAATTGGTGGTTGATAACTCCAATTTTTTGGCAGCGCAAACCTACCACCGTCACCAGGTGCCAGGGCCCGAATATAAGGTGTGGGATATGTTCCGCGATTATCAAGGCACACCGATTTATCCGCAGCGCAATATCATTCTCGGGCCAATCTTTACAAGCGGTGCTGCAGGTGCTGTGCCCACAGGTAAGTTTGAGGGGAAAATGATTGTTCTTGAGAATTTATGGGATACGGAAGCTTTTCCATGGCAGGCCGACTGGTACCGGGATCAGGTGAAAGCATATTGGGGCGACAAGGCCGATGACCATTTTGTGTTGTGGTATACCGACCGTGCTAATCACGGAGATTTTTCAAAGCAGCATTATCCAACACATATGGTTAGTTATTTGGGGGTTCTTCAACAGGCACTACGCGATTTAAGTGCCTGGGTGGAAGACGGGGTTTACCCGCCTAAAACAACTAACTACACCATTGTTGATGGGCAGGTTATTGTGCCGGAATCAGCAAATGAGCGGAAAGGTATTCAACCTACCGTATCCGTATTGGCCAATGATACCATCAAAGCTGTCGTGAAAGTGGGAGAAGAAGTTGATTTTCGAGCAGCCATTCAGGTGCCTGCTGGAACAGGGAAGATCGTTGCTGTTGAGTGGGATTTTGAAGGCGAAGGTACCTATCCGATAGCCGAAGAACTGGAATCACCTCTAAAGGAAGAATTGGAGATTCAGCGCACTTACAAGTTTCTGAAACCTGGAACCTATTTTCCTACAGTAAGAGTGGCTTCACAACGTGAAGGAAACACCGAAAGTGCTTTTGCACGCATTCAGAATTTGGCAAGAGTGAGGGTTGTGGTGCAATGAAATTAAAAGCTGTAAGCGAGTGTATTGCTAATTGCTAGCTTGTTGTGTTTGAGGCTTGAGAAGTTGAATGTTGAGAATTAATGAATAAATGGGATTATGAAAAAATTGATAGTGCTAACATTGGGATTGGTAATTTTTCTCGGTCAATCATTATTGGCTCAGAATCCATTTTTACCACCAACCGCTTTTATTCCTGATGGTGAACCTCACGTGTTTGGTTACAAGGGGGAACAGCGTCTTTTTATATATGGTTCCCGCGATGAAATAGTAAGCGATTATTGTGGTTATGGCCACGATGTTTGGTCTGCTCCGGTTGACGATTTGACAAAATGGACCAACCACGGCGAAGTATTTAATGTAAAACAGGTTTGGGATATTGGATATGGGAAGAGAGAGGATGCTAATTTTGGAGCACCCGATTGTGTCTATAATCCAATAACAAAGAAATACTATTTGTATACTTTCTTCCTGAAAGATTATAAGATGGATGGAAAGGAAGGTCCGCTGCCTGGTTCTGACGGAGCTATTCCAGGTTATTGCGATCTGGGGCCACTGTGTTTTATGGCAGAAAGTGACAGCCCGACAGGACCATTTACGAACCCTGTAGTATGCGATTGGCCTCCCGCAAGCGAAGGTGGTACTTTCGATCCTTCTGTTTTGGTTGATGAGCAAGAGGATGGATCCGTAAAAGTGTATGCTTTTTGGGGAAAGAAAAAAGGCGATCGTTGGGCACAGATTGACCCGGAAGATATGCATACGATAATAGATCCGGTTACTGGAAAGAAGCAGAGTAATCGAAGAACAAAAATAACCCCTCGGGAAGTCGTCTATAAAACCTTGAATAATCCGGTGATGAATAAGTACTCAACGGTATTTGAAGCTTCCTCAATAAAAAAAGTGGCAGAGGGTAAGTATGTTTTTGTTTATTCTCCAAACATGTCCTCTTTGACGAATGACAGGTACCCGGCTTTAGCTTATTGCTACAGCAACAGTCCTGAAGGACCCTGGACTTATGGCGGTATCATCGTTGACAATGGCAAGAACTGGGATTATGGAAATAACCACGGTAGCATTGCAAAAGTGAATGGCCAGTGGTATGTGGTTTACCACAAAAGTACAAGCAACTCTTACAATCGGCAAGCCATGATTGAACCCATCGAAATTCGGATTGAAGGTGAGAAAGTCGTAATTCCCGAAGTGGAGATGAGTTCTCAGGGGATTTATTCTAATGGTCTGGATGCCTTTAAACGCTACAATATCAATACGATTTGTTACAAATCAGATGAAATTAAAATAGCAGGTTCACAGCGTAACCCTGATGGATTGAATCCATTGGTTGGGATTACAGGTGAGAATGCAATTGTGGGAATTAAGTACCTGAACTTTGGTGAGAAGGAAATTGAGGACAGGGATCAGTTGAATTTCAGAATGAATGCGATGATGATTTCTCCCGGTGCCTCAGTAACGCTATGGGTAGTTCCAAAGACTGATTTTAACGACGAAACCAAACGCATAAAACTGGGCACTTTCGAACTTTCCCGCTTTATGAGTGCCGATGGAAAATACCATGACATTCGGTTACCAATAGTTGGATTGGACGATAACAAGCTATTAAATGATGTAGGCGGGTTAAA
The DNA here is from genome assembly GCF_055140945.1 of Sunxiuqinia sp. Lineage (NCBI taxonomy): Bacteria > Pseudomonadati > Bacteroidota > Bacteroidia > Marinilabiliales > Prolixibacteraceae > Sunxiuqinia > Sunxiuqinia sp. Next base: position 103,705 of record NZ_JBSQYS010000013.1, on the reverse strand, counting down.
AGGGACAATGGGCGTATTGATCTCCTTTATTGGTAGCGTTGATGGCAAAGAAATATGCCGGATAAAAGAATATGAGTTTGCAAAAGGAAATACGCCTACTCCTAATCCGTTGCACGCAATTACTATCAAAGGATCTGTGAAAAATGGGCAGATTTCCACGATTCCCACTAAAGCCAGAGCAGGAGAATCGGTGAAGGTAATTGTAGAGCCGCAAACCGGGTATGAATTCAAATCAATTCAGGTTCAAGGTAAGCGAAATAAAAAACTAAGTATAAACAAGAATGGCGATGCGCCTTATGCGCCTCAAAGCTTCAATTTTGAGATGCCTGATGGCGACGTGGATGTTGTCGTAAAAATGGGTTCAGAGCAATAAAGATTAAAATAAATAAAAATATTAAGCAGATGAGAAAACTAATTAACAAGCTTGTAATTGCCGGAATGATACTGTCAGGAATTATTTCCTATAGTGCACATGCGCAGGAAGCTTCCCCTAAAGCTCCGCAATTAGGCAAAGCGCCCGTTAAAGAGGTCATTGCTGCAATGAGCTTAGAGGAAAAAGCCAGTTTTGTGGTAGGCCCCGGCATTAAATCCAGCTCAATGATTGGTGCAAAGATGAACCCCTTTCAGCCCGCCGAGGGTACACTGGCATACACAGTGGACCCGCCTGCCAGTAAAGGGGCAGGATGGACACTGGCCATTCCCCGCTTAGGAATTCCCTCAATAGTTATGGCTGACGGCCCGGCCGGAGTGAGTCTGGCTTTGAGACGGCCTGAAGATTTAGAGAATAAATATTTTAGTACGGCTTTTCCTGTGGCAACAGCTGTGGCATCAACCTGGGATGAAGAATTGGTTTATAAGCTTGGGCAGAGCTATGGAAACGAAGTTGCGGAATACGGTGTAGACATCCTTTTAGCGCCAGCGGTCAACATCCAACGTAATCCATTGAATGGAAGAAATTTTGAATATTTTTCAGAAGATCCATTATTGTCTGGAAAGATGGGGGCAGCTATGATTCGTGGTGTTCAGTCGAAAGGTGTTGGTGTGTCGCTGAAACACTTTGTTGCGAATAATCAGGAAACCAACCGCACCAATGTGGATGCAGTAATCAGTGAACGTGCACTGCGTGAGATCTATCTTAAGGGCTTTGAGATTGCAGTAAAAGAATCTGAGCCTTGGACAATAATGGCTGCCTATAATTTAGTGAATGGAAAGCCCTGTACTGCCAATCGCGATTTACTACATGACGTTCTTAGAGAGGATTGGGGTTTTAATGGTTTAGTCATGACAGATTGGGGGGTGAAGGCTGATGCCGGAGCACAAATGAATGCCGGACTAGACTTAATTATGCCCGGGCCACATCAATCAGAGGACATCATCAAAGCGGTTGAAGAAGGGAGATTGAGTAACGCAGTTTTGGATAAACGAGTAGAGCATATTCTGAACCTGATCATGAGAACGCCTAAGTTTCAGAATTATTCCTATTCGAATAAGCCTGATTTGAAGGCGAATATTGATGTTGCACGAAAAGTTGCTGCTGATGGAATGGTACTGCTTAAAAATGAGAATCAAGTTTTACCAATTGTAGACTTTGACAAAAGCATTGCACTATTCGGAAATGGTTCTTACGTAACCAATGCCGGAGGTGCAGGGAGTGGGTTTGTTATGAATGCACCGGAGCCAAAGGTTTTTGCCTCCGGATTAGAAGAGGCCGGATTTAAATGCTACAAACCGTTGGCTGATGTTTACAACGGTTATATCAATAAGAATACGCCAAGAAGCAGATTTATCGATCGGATCAGAGGGAGGATTGCACGAGCTCCCGAATTGCAGATTGATAGCCGGTTGGCGAAGGAAACTGCTCAAAATGCAGATGTGGCGCTGGTTACCATTCGTCGAAACTCAGAAGAAGGTAAAGATCGGGAAATAGAATATGATTTTAAGCTTTCTGAAACGGAGTTGCAAAATTTAACAAACATCAGCGAGGCTTTTCATAAAAAAGGGAAAAAGGTAATCGTTGTACTCAACATTGGCAGCGCTATTGAAACGGCAAGTTGGCGCGATTTGGCTGATGCTATTTTGGTCGCCTGGCAACCAGGTCAGGTGGCTGGCGATGCATTAGCAGATGTTGTTATGGGGAAAATTAATCCAAGCGGGAAATTGCCGATCACTTTTCCCAAAAGCTATTCCGATGTTCCCTCAGCAACAAGTTTCCCCGGATTAGAATTAGCTGGTCAGCCGACCTCCGTTTATAACGAAGGTGTTTATGTAGGTTATAGGTACTATGGTTCATTTAATATTGAAGAGGCCTTTCCATTTGGCTATGGTTTGAGCTATACCAATTTTAAATATGACGATCTGAAAACGAGTAGTCAGAAATTTACAGAAACGATTGATATTTCACTAACTGTAAAAAATGCAGGTGAAGCTGCCGGTAAAGAAGTTGTTCAATTGTACCTGTCAGCACCTGATGGTAAATTGGAAAAACCCGCCTATGAACTAAAAAAGTACGCAAAAACAGCATTGCTTCAACCAGGAGAGGTGGAAACCATCAAGTTTACACTTAATAAAATGGACTTAGCTTCTTTCGATGCAGATCGGTCAATGTGGATTGCAGAACCAGGGACTTACCAAATCCACATTGGTGCGTCAAGTAAGGACTTTAGATTGGACAAGAGCTTTGAAGTCAAAAAGGAGATTCAGGTTGAGAAGGTGAATAAGGCCTTGTCTCCGGAAGTTGTCTTGAACGAGTTAAGTAGGATAACCCCAGGGAATGCGGAGTGATATTGGACCGATATGATCAAATCTAGCTGAAAATGAAAAGCCAATAAAACCCTTTGGTTGGGATTACAAGCGAGAAAGCAATTGTGGGAATTATGTACCTGAACTTTGGTGCGAAAAAGATCGAGGATAAGGATCAGTTAAATTTCAGAATGAAAGTGATGATGATTTCTCCCGATGCCACAATAACGCTTTGGGCAATTCCAAAGACCGATAGAACAGAACTGGCTGTCTTGTTAATTAATTCCTGAAAATTATAAAAAAGAGATATGAGTGTAAATAAAATAGTGCTACAAATCGTATTCAGTATAGTGTTAATAGGCATTTGTAGCAAAAACTTAATTGCTCAAAGTGAATTAACGCATCCTAAACTTCGATATTATTTATCAGAAGATAAATCATCGTATGCAGGTTTCGTTATGATAAATCAAGTTTGGACAAGAGTAATTCAAAATAATCCGGATATGAATGGTGTATATGAAGCTAGTGATTTTGATGTTGGAATAAGACGAAGTCGCTTAATTTTTTACACATCATTATTGGATAAGGTGTATATATTCACTCAAATGGGGTCTGATGGGCTAACATTCAATAATTCAGAAAAACCTCAATTTTCATTGTATAATGCTCACACTGAATTCTTTTTGAAGAAAGATATTCTTCATGTTGGGTTTGGGTTACATACCTGGAATGGAATTTCACGTTACAACAACAGTAGCGCAACAAAACGATTGGTTATAGATAATCCGGCGTTTACATACCCAGTAGCGGGTATTTGGGATAGGTTTGGAAGACAATTAGGGATTTATGCTAAAGGTACTGTTGCAAAACTAAATTATCGGATGTCAGTTGCTAAGCCTTTCTTAACAGGAACAGATTTGGCCAATGACAATAGTACAACTGCGAGAGCTAATGATAATATGGCCTATAAAGGTTATTTCAGTTGGCAGTTTTTTGATAAGGAGAGTCAATCGCACGCCATTACCATGAATAATCTAGGAAAGGCAAAAATGTTCAACATTGGCGCTGGTTTTTATTATCACCCGGAAGCCATGTTTTCAAGAACAGAGGCTGAGAATCTCGAAGTTGCAGACATATTTCTTTTTTCTACTGATTTATTCGTTGATCTCCCTTTTAAGAATGGTGGTGCAATGACATCTTATTTAGGTTACTTTAATTATGACTTTGGCAAAGACTATATAAGGTCTGCAGGCCGAATGAATGTATCCATGGCCGATAAGGGCATGGCTATTCCACAAGGTATAGGCAACAGCGAATGGGAGGTTGGTACTGGTAGCATTTTAAGAGGAGAATTTGGCTATCTCTTACCAAATAAGATGATGAATTCACAAATTCAGCCATTTAGTGCCATTACCTATAAAGATTTTGAAGCACTGGATGAGGCTTCTACACAGTTTGATATAGGTGTCAATATCTTGCAAATGGGGCACAATATTAAGTGGACTTTTCAGGGATCGAGCAGACCAATCTATAATTTGGTTGCAGGCCAAAATGTTATTACAGATACCAAATGGCAGTTTATTATGCAAGCACAGATTTTTTTCTAGTCATACCAGGCCATTAAGCCCGGCTTTCCATTGACTGAGTATTTTGATTATGAACAAAAACCAATAAATAAATAATTATGAAAAAATCGTTTTTTGTCTTTTTAAAATCAAAAATAAACATTGTAATAATGTCTATTGCGTTGTTTGGGTGCGCTAATGCAACCCAAAAAGTAACATTAAATGTCGGGCAGACAGATCCTAAAATTCAGTTTGCATTAGACAATATCAAGGAAGCATTAACTGAAAAGGGAATGAAACTTCAATTGACTCAAGATGTAAATGCTGATATAGTATTTAGTCTGCAGTCGAATAAGGATGGTATTGAGGAAGAAGGTTTTAGTTTGGTTAAAGATGATAAAAAGATTCAAATTATTGCCACAAGTAACTCAGGTGCTATGTATGGCGGGCTTGAGTTGGCTGAACAAATTCAAGTGTATGGATTGAAAAATATAAAAGAAGTTACTCAAAATCCATATACAAAAATGCGAGGAACAAAGCTAAATATCCCACTGGATGCAAGGACACCTACCTATACGCAAATGGGTGATGCAGGACAACAGAACATACCTGTAATGTGGGATATGGATTTTTGGAAAGAGTATATCGATGCCCTTGCAAAAGACCGATATAACTTCATTTCTATTTGGAGTTTGAATTGTTTCCCTTCAATGGTGCGAACGCCTGGTTACGAAGATATTGCATTGGATAATGTAGTAAGATCTACTGGAAAGTTAAAGGATTGGTATTCATTGAAAGGCCAAAACTTCGGTGGACCTGAGGTGCTGGATTCTACAGAGGTTGTGGTTGAAATCACAATGGACGAAAAAATGGAGTTCTGGCGTAACGTAATGAAATATGCAAAGGACAGAAATATCAATTTTTTTATTTTAAACTGGAATATTTATGACTATGGTATTTATGGAAAATATGGTATAACTGACGACCAAAATAACGAAGTGACCAAGGATTACTTCAGGAAGAGTGTTGCCGCCATGTTTAGGGCTTATCCTGATTTAAGCGGGTTTGGATTAACAACTGGCGAAAATATGGATCCGCACGACCCGATTGGCGCTGAGAACTGGGCCTTTGAGACCTATGGACAAGGAATGTTGGATGCTGCTGCAGAGATGCCTGATCGGAAATTTACCTTAATTCATCGTCAGCATTGGACAAAAGCCGAAGAAGTGAAAGCCAGCTTTGGTCCGGTAATCGAAAACGAGAATATTGATCTTATTTTTAGTTACAAATATTCAGGAGCACACTCTTACAGTAATACCACACATGATTTTCATGTGGATTTTGTTAAGGACATCAAGCCTGCAGGAATGGAAACTATTTGGACTTTACGAAACGATGATAATTATATGTTCCGGTGGGGAGCTCCGAATTTTGTTCGTGAGTTTATTCAAAATCTTCCTGATGATGTTACTCGTGGATATTATATGGGATCCGACGGATGGGTCTGGGGGCGTGATTTTATCAGTAAAGATCCAGATGTATCAGGAGCGGTTGAAATCAAAAGACATTGGTTTTCATGGATGTTGTGGGGTAGGTTAGGTTATGATCCTAATTTTTCTAATCAAAGAATGGCTCAGATCATGCAATACCGATTCCCTGAAATTGATGGAGAAAAACTCTTAACAGCATGGAATGCAGCCTCTATGACCTACCCGGTTACAACCGGATTTCACTTCTTTGGTCATGATATGCAATGGTATGTCGAAGGCTGTATGAGTGAACCACGCTCGGCACGAAATAAAAAAGGGTTTCACGACGTGAAACGCTTTATCGCTTCAGACCCACATCCATTATCTGGTTATCAATCCATTTACGAATTTGTCAAAATGAAAGAGGCAGATGGAACAACTGATCTTAAAACTCCTTTTGAAGTCGCACAGATACTGCATCAGAATTCGGAAAAAGCTATGAAATTGCAAAAAGAATTGCAGGGTGTAAATGATCCTGAGTTAAAACGAACATTGACCGATATTAAACTGATGGCCATGCTTGGGAAGTATTATGCACTTAAAATTGACGCTGCAACAAACTTGGCACTTTATCAAAAAACAGAAGACAAAACCTATCAGGAGGCCTCTATTTCTCAGTTAACAGAAGCATTTGATGTGTATAAAACCTATGCGTCCTTAGCTGAAGAGCACTATGTTAATCCAATTTGGATGAACCGTGTAAGGACTTTTGACTGGGATCCTCTAATTGAAGAAGCCAAAAAGGATATGGAAATCCCTAAGGAATATTGATCGTGACGGGAATTTTCATCGATTAAAGATTAAGAACTTATGAAATCAAAAACAAAACGAATCTATCAGAATTTGGCACTATTGACCACTCTATTTCTAGTCTGTGGTATATCACAAATAGTGAATGGAGCTCAATGGACTCCAACGAAAACATCCGCCAGATACAATGACATAATTTTTCATGCCACGAAAATAACGGATGGAGTTACGCAAATACAATGTTCAGACCGGGCAGCATACGTGTATCTTGTTGAAGGCACTGAAAAAGCGGTGCTTATTGACGCAGGGATTGGAGTTGGAAACTTAAGGACTTTTGTGGAAACTCTGACAGACAAACCTGTTTCGGTGCTGGTAACGCACTATCATTTAGGAGGCACAGGTGGTGCCGGCGATTTCGAGAACGTCTATATGCATCAAAAGGATATTGAATGGTATGACAAGGATGGTGGACAACCTTTATCTAAAAGAATGCTTTCGAATAGGCCTTACTTTGCTTCGCAAGAAAAATGGGATAAGTTTGAGTTGAAAGACTTTCCTCCGAACAGGCCTGCTGACCAGTTTAAAGCCATAAATGACGGAGATACTTTCGACCTGGGAGTAACATCCGTGATTGCCTATCATGTGAAAGGTCACACTCAAGGGAATATGGCATATCTGGTAACTGACCAGAAGCTTCTTATCAGTGGAGAAGGGGTTTCCTCTTCTGTGTCATTGATGAAGGGAGACGCAGGTTTGGCAACGTTTGAAGAGAGCCTAAAAGAGCTTGCTTCAAAAACTGTTGGCCGCTTTGACAAAATTCTTATTTCAAACGGCGATCCTTTGCCGAAGGAAGTACTGACTTATCTTATCAATGCTTGTGAAGGAGTTCGGAATGGTACCGCAACGATCAAACTTAACAAGAGAAAACGAGATGAGGTTAAGCTAACGGTTTTTGATGATGGGAGCGAGCCACAAGAAGTTGGTGAAATCAAGTATGACCAGAGGCTTGTTAATGAGTAAAATAAAGATTGGGTGGCCTTCACTGGGGGTCACTCAATGTATGTTTCTCATTAGCGTAAATATCTGATGTGTTCAAGAATTTCTGAATTTATATAAACGATCGTTTGACCAGGCAAAGCAGCTGTTTAGTCAAGCAAAGAACAAGAAAATTGAAACATGAAAAAGAAAAGTTTATTTATTATATTTTTCTTTGTTTCATTGTCAATTGTTACTTTGGCTAGTGGCAACAAATCTGATTTTTTTATTGGGAAATGGAACGTTGAGATTAAAGGAACACCAGGAGGTGATTCCAAGTTAATTGTTGACTTGAGGCACGACAGCGAAGAATGGAAAGGAACGGTTTCTTCAAAGAAGGATGGCACGGTTGATATTAAAGAAGCAGCGTTAACAGAAGAAGGTATGCTCGTTAGTTTTAAGTCGGGCTGGTTTAATGTGGAATTGCTAATGACTGAAAAGGATTCGAATCATTGTACATGTAAACTGGCCGGTAGATATGATGGTAAGTCTGAACGTGTTACCCCGGCCAGCAAATAAGTTCATAAAAACATCAATTTAAAAAGTTAGCATGAAAGTACAAGGGAAAAAACTTATCGTAACAGGAGCCGGTGGTGGTATTGGTCGCGAACTGGTTGCTGAAATTATCTCTCGCGGAGGAGAAGTTATCGCTGTTGATGTTAACAAAGAAAATCTGGAAAAGACAGTTGCGTTGGCACCTGAAAATATACGACCAGTCGTGTTGGATATCACCAACGCTGAAAAAGTGGTTGAATTTGCACAGAATCCGGAGTATGCTGCAGTTGATGGGATTATCAACAATGCCGGTATCATTCAGCCTTTTGTTAAAATTTTGGATTTAACGGATCAGGATATCAGCAGAATTATGGATGTGAATTTCTATGGCACCCTAAACCTGATAAGAGCATTTCTTCCTGCACTTCTTCGAAGGCCTGAAGCTCATATTATTAATTTATCCAGTATGGGTGGGTTTTTACCGGTTCCGGGACAAGGAATTTATGGTGCAGCCAAAGCAGCCGTAAAACTGATGACCGAAGCTTTGCACGGTGAATTGCGCGAAACAGGGGTGAAGGTATCTGTGGTTTTCCCGGGAGCGGTAAAAACAAATATTAAAGCTAATTCTGGTTTGGCAGAAGAGAACAAGGAAAAAGATGCCAAGCAAGGCATGAAGATTTTGGCGCCGGAAGATGCAGCCCTGCAAATACTGGATGGAATGGAGGGGAATAAAGTTCGAATAATACTAGGTAAGGATGCCAAAATGATGGACTTTCTATATCGATTATCTCCCGGCTTTGCATCAGGTTTAATTGCCAAAAAGATGGCAGATAAATTGAAATAGTACAGAAAGCTAATAGAATATTCTAAAAAAGATTACGATGGGAATGGAACAAACATGGAGGTGGTACGGACCTTCAGACCCTGTTACTTTAACAGATATCAGACAAGCCGGAGCAACAGGTATTGTTACGGCTCTTCACGAAGTACCAATAGGTGAAGTTTGGCCAGAAGAGGCCATTGCAGAAAGGAAAAGACTAATTGAGTTTGATGAGAGTGTTCAACCTCCCGTGAGGAGGGGACTGACCTGGAGTGTGATTGAGAGTATACCTGTGCATGAAGATATAAAACAGGGCAAAGCAACGCGCGATAAATGGATTGAGAAATATAAGGAATCAATCCGCAATGTTGGAAAAGTTGGAATACCGGTGGTGACCTACAACTGGATGCCGGTAGTTGACTGGACCCGCACGAATCTGGAACTCGAATTGAGTGATGGGGCAAGGGCATTGGAGTTTAATATGAGTGATTTCATTGCTTTTGACTTATTTATTTTAAGAAGGGAAGGAGCTGAGGCCGGTTATAGCAAAGCACAGATTGAAATGGCAAAGCAGAAATTTGAAGCTATGAGTTCTGAAAAGCAGTACATCTTGCAAAAGAATATTATTGCAGGTTTGCCTGGTGGACAGGAAGGTTATTCTATTGAGGATTTTAGGGCTCGTTTGGCAGAATATAAATTGATCGATTCCAATGCTTACCGCGAAAACCTAACGTATTTTCTGAAGCAAATCGTGCCGGTTGCAATTGAAGCAGGAGTTCGTCTTGCCATTCATCCAGATGATCCGCCAACTCCTCTTTTTGGCCTCCCACGCGTGGTTAGTACGGAAAACGATTTGCACTACATCGTCAATATCATGGACTCAATTTATAATGGATTATGCATTTGTACTGGTTCGCTGGGTGTTCGTGCTGATAATGACATACCCGGAATAATTGCCCGGCTGGGTAATAAAGTTAATTTCTTACACCTCCGTAGTACACAACGAAATATTGACGGCAGCTTTCACGAGGCCAGCCACCTGCGCGGCGATGTGGACATGTATAGTGTGATTGTAGCCGTTTTGAAAGAACAACGAAAAAGGAATGCCATGAACAGGCACGATGATCGAATTCCGATGCGTGCCGACCATGGGCATACGATTTTGGATGACTTAAAGAAAAAGACAAATCCGGGGTATTCGGCTATTGGTTTGCTGAAAGGGCAGGCCGAATTACGAGGCCTGGAACTTGGTATTGAGAGGAGCGGCTTGATAGTCTGATTGATGAAGAAAAGGATAGCGACTACCTATTTGTTTAGAATACTACTCTAACAGATCACGAATAACGATGATAAGAACAATCTTAATCTTTACAGACTATCTTCTTATTTGCTTAAGCAAAAGTATATTGTGTTTCAGAAAGGAGAGCAGACCGTCAGTTTTGTTTGATAACCTTTCCGTACACTCAGTAAATCTTTTGCTAGTCCTCTTAGTGATATATATAACCAACTTCTGTTTCCCATTCTTTCTTCACAAGTGTTTCACTCAATTCTCTGCATCTTCTAACTGCTTAAATACAGTGGGTTCATCAATCTCTGAATCTAGATAGAAATGAATTTAGAGACTTTAATATGGCTAAAGTGGAATTCCTGCATCCGCTTTTTTGAAAAAGCTGAAATGAACACTGCCGTACTTACGGGTTTCCACTAATTCGTTGAAACTTGAAAAATCATAATACTTGGAGTGTTCCAGAATAAAAAGCCCATCATCTTTCAGTAAATTATTTTTCAGAATTAACTCAGGGACTTCGTTGAATTTGGGATGATCGTATGGCGGATCTGCGAAAATCAGGTCAAACTGATCAACAGTTTGTTCACAGAATTTAAATGCATTTCCCTTAATGGCTCGAATTTCTTCTTTGGCACCCAGTTTTTGGATTACCGAGCGTATGAATTCATGGTGTTGGTAATCCAGTTCTACTGTAGTTACATTGGCACATCCACGAGAAAAAAACTCAAATGAAATACTTCCTGTGCCTGAAAAAAGATCAAGTACTTTTAGCTCTTCAAAGTCGATTCTGTTTGTCAGGATGTTAAACAAGCTTTCTTTAGCACGGTCGGTTGTGGGGCGCGCTTTAAACGACTTCCCGGGGCTAAATTGCCTTCCGCGATGTGTTCCTCCTACAATTCTCATAAATGGTTGTTTAACAGGTTAACAAATCTTGCATCAGGAAGTTGATCAAACAGGTAGCTGTAATAGGTTTCGGTACTCCTATTTTCGATGACGACATTTTTAAAATATTGCTTTAAGTGATGATAAATCGCCGAACGTTTATTAACACGGCCGTTTAGCCGTATTTGAAGGTTTTGTTCGGCTTCAGCCATTTTGGCAACGTGCAAAATGTAATATAATAAGTCGTTGTCGTTACGATACTTGAACGAATTACAAAAGCGAATTGAATCCCCAGCTAAAGCAATTGTTAGTTGATTTTTGTACAGTAAAATATGGAGTCCTTCTTCTGTGTTATTGTTTTTTTCAATCCGGTTAAAGTAGTTGACCAATTCATTCTGAATAATAACTCCCGGGTACTTGTCTTCAAAAAAACGCTTGACTTTTGAGGAAATAGCAAACTGAAGAACAGATTGGTATTTTTTTATCGGAAGGTGGTTCAGTTCCTCTTCATCTGACACACTCAGGTTTAACTTGTAATTTTCAACTGCATCATGGTCCGATAGAAATTCGTCGGGGATTAAAAGCATTTTTCCCGGCGATACATACATAATTTGAACGGATTTGAAATCAGCTTGCAGGATTTCAAACTGATCAAAAATGTCCTTTAACTTGCGATGTAAGAGTTTGGGGTTACCCGAAAAATCCTTATTGAAAAGATAGATGTACTTGTTTTGCAATCCATCGCGGATAGAAAAAGAAAATCCATCCAGACTAAACTGGATGGATAAATAATATTCTTGGGTGAAATTAGAATCGAAAGTTTCGTCAACAAGATGTAAATGTTGTTGCATACGTTTTATTACTCCCAGTTACCGGCATTGTTGTTTGTTTCAGTTAACGAACCAACTCTTAGTCCCGGGTATTTGCCATTCGTACGTTTTTGGTCATTAAGATTAATAATCAGCTGTTCATCCAAGCCCTCGAGAATTGTATTGTTATGAACCTTAGCCTCAAATACCGGAACAATGATTCCTGAACCAGTTGTAATTTCTGTTGCACCTAGATGGAATTTTGCGTCAACCCCTTTTACCGGCACTACGTTTAGCTTATCAATTGGATATGATTCGTTGAATACGTTTTCTAAAACACTCACGTTAATGGTGTCACGAATGATCAAGCCTTTTTTTATTGCAGTTTCTTCAGTCAATCCTGCTTCAATCATACTATCGGTAAGCATACCAATTTTCCTAACTAATGGCAGTGAATCATGCTTCACAAAGTTGATCAATGTATCCCAATCGCCTGTAAATTCGCCGTTTACATCTTTATAAGCTAATTCCGCTTTACGGATGTCTTTCAATTTTTGTACGGTAACTTTAAATCTGGCATCTTTTGCTTTCTCAAATTCAATAGGTCTTTCAACACTGTCGTAGATAAGGTATGCAAGGATGATTGCAGCGACTATAAGTACGATTTGAATTACTGTCTTCATCTTTATCGTTTTAAGATTAGTTTTTGTTTGCATGCAAATTTATAAAAAAAATTAAATTACTATCTGTGGAATAGTTATAATTTCGCATCAATGTTAAAAAAACACATTGAAGAACAAATTCGCGGAAATCTAGGTTTTGAGCCAACAGAAGGTCAATCTGTGCTTGCCGAAAAACTGGGTGAATTTATCACACGTCCTGACCCGGATGTGCTTTTTTTATTAAAAGGATATGCGGGAACAGGGAAAACGAGCATGTTAAATGCTCTGGTTAAAACACTTAACAGTTTTAAGTTTCGCACTATGCTGTTGGCTCCCACGGGGCGAGCGGCAAAAGTTTTGGCTTCTTACACTGGTTGCAGTGCGTATACCATTCATAAAAAAATCTATCGACAACAATCAACAACCGATGGTTTTGGGAAGTTTGCACTTGACAAAAATTTAACAAAGAATTGTTTTTTTATTGTCGATGAGGCCTCCATGATCTCCAATTCTTCTCCTGAAGGGTCGGTTTTTGGAACCGGGCGTTTGTTGGATGACCTTTATGAGTACGTTTATACGGGACAGAATTGCAAATTGATATTGGTTGGCGATACAGCCCAGCTTCCACCGGTTGGCATGGCAATTAGCCCGGCTCTGGATCATTCAGAGCTGGAGATGTATGGGGCTGAAGTGATGCATCTTGAGTTAACAGAAGTTGTACGTCAAGAGCTCGATTCCGGAATCTTACACAATGCTACTAATATTCGCTCGTTGGTTGGGGAAGGTTTTTCTGATCCTGCTTATTTTCCCATTGAGACGACTAATTTTACTGATATCAAGCGAATTGGGGGAGGAGAGTTGATTGATAAAATTACTGAGTGCTACGATAAATTTGGAGAGCAGCAAACGATGGTCATTACCCGATCAAATAAACGAGCCAATAAATTTAATGAAGGTATTCGTTCTACAATTCTATATAAAGAAGCTCAGGTAACTATTGGGGATTTATTGATGATTGTAAAGAACAACTACTATTGGCTGAGTGACGATGAAAGGCTGGATTTTATTGCCAATGGTGATATTGTACAAGTTCAATCAATTTACGGATATGAAGAATTGTATGGTTTTCATTTTGCCAATGTGTGCCTGAAGTTTTTGGACTACGACGATTTGGAGATCGATTGCAAGATTTTGCTGGAAACACTCGATATTGAGACGGCATCGTTAAGCTACCAAGAAAGTCAACGGTTGTATGAATCGGTAGCGGAGGATTACTTGGATATTCGAAGTAAGAAAAAGCGTTGGGAGAAAATTAAAGAGAATAAACACTTCAATGCGTTGCAGGTTAAGTTTGCTTATGCGGTTACCTGCCATAAAGCCCAAGGGGGGCAGTGGGATGCTGTTTTTATTGATCAGGGATATCTGGTTGAAGATATGCTGAATGTTGAATATTTAAGATGGTTGTATACCGCGTTTACCCGTCCGGTAAAAGAGCTCTATCTGGTTAATTTTAATAAAGAGTTTTTCGAGGAATAATCCAACTCGCTTTCTCTTTTAATCTCGGATTACTTCGTACACATCACCTTCGGTAACTGCCGTTGTATTTGGGAAAATACTTTGAGCTTCTTCTAAGAGAATATCAGGTTCTTTATAGCGGGCCGAGAAGTGACCAATCAACAATTGCCCGGCATGAGCTTTTTGTGCAATAAGTGCAGCTTGTTTGCCGGTTGAATGGAATGTTGTTTTTGCGAGTTGTTTTTCCGAATCTGCAAAGGTTGCTTCGTGGTATAAAATATCAACGTCTTGTATAACTGGAACTACCTTTTCGTGATAAGCTGTATCAGAGCAAAAGGCAAATGAGCGTGGCTTTGACGGAGAAATTACCAGATCTTTGTTCGGAATAATTTTACCATTTTCAGCTGTGAAATCAGCTCCGGATTTGATGTTTTTGATTTCCCGGATTGGAATCTTGTATTTTTTGACTTGTTCTTTTTTGATATTGGGCTCCCTGTTTTTTTCTTTAAACAGGAAGCCACAACAGGGCACGCGATGGTTGAGCGGAAAAGATGTGATGCTTAGTTTCTCGTCGTCGAAAATAAGCTGCTCTTTCTTGAAGTTAAGCGGATGAAAGGCCAACCGGAAACCTAATTCTTCAATTTTTAAAAATTCAATTTGAAATTGAATGTAGCGTTGCAGTTCAGAATGGGCATAAATATGCAGGTCATTCGTTCGTCCAAGCAGTACCTGGGTTGAAATAAACCCGATCAGACCAAAGAAATGATCGCCATGGAGGTGTGATATAAAAATATGATTGAGCCTCCCAAAACCGATTCCATTCTTTCGCAATTGGTGTTGGGTGCCTTCACCGCAGTCTATTAAAAAGAACCGCCCAAGCACATTGAGCACTTGAGCGGTTGGATATCTTTTAGAAGTAGGCATTGCTGAACTACTTCCAAGAATTGTCAATTGAAAAGGCATCTGCATACAGGAACTCCTGTTAAAGTTTGCTCTTTTCGATCAGTAGCTTCTCTGCTTCTTCTACATCTTTTGTAATCAGTAGAACGGTGTGAAGCATCGAAATTCGTATCAGGTTTTCAACATCAGGTTGAAGACCGCAAAGTATAAACGTTCCGATAGCATCTTCGCAAAGTCGGTTGGCAACTAATATTGCACTTAGTCCCGATGAGTCAACATAACTACAGTTACTCACATCTAAAATGATGTTTTTTGCTCCATCGTTACCTAAAACAATCAACTCTGATTTTAGCTCCGGAGCATTATTGGTGTCAAGCTTTTTCGACAAAACTTTAACAACAATCTGATCCCCTTTTTTGATAATTTCAAATTCCATAGAATGAAATTTACGAATTTCTGTTGAAACTATTGATAGAGTTTATGATCTATTTTTCTTTATTCTCTTCTGCTTCCATTTGTGATTTCAAAGCAGCCAATTCACTGATATCACCAAGAGTTGTTTTTTCCTGGCTGTCTTTCACAGTCTTCATTGCTTTTGCAGTTTGTTTGCTTTGAGTTTTCTTTTTAGCAGTTTCTTCTGATCTTTTCTCATCTTCGAATACACGTGAGTGAGAAAGAATGATCCGTTTTGCTGCTTTAGAGAATTCAATCACTTTGAAGTCCATTTTTTCTTCCAGGCTGGCTTTTGAACCATCTTCTTTTACCAGGTGGCGAGGAGTTGCAAATCCTTCAACACCATATGGAAGAGCGATCGTTGCACCTTTGTCAAATAATTCAACAACGGTTCCTTCGTGGATAGAATCAACAGAGAAAATAGTTTCGAACACATCCCATGGATTTTCTTCCAATTGTTTGTGTCCAAGGCTTAAACGACGGTTGTCTTTGTCGATGTCCAACACAACAACTTCGACTTGAGCACCAATTGAAGTGAATTCAGATGGGTGTTTGATTTTCTTCGTCCAGCTTAAGTCTGAAATGTGAATTAATCCGTCAACACCTTCTTCGATTTCAACAAATACACCAAAGTTGGTGAAGTTGCGAACCGTTGCGCTGTGTTTTGTTCCGATACCAAATTTGGTGTCGATCTCTTGCCATGGATCTTTTTTCAATTGTTTGATACCCAGTGACATTTTACGCTCGTCGCGATCTAATGTCAAAATCTGAGCCTCTACTTCGTCGCCAACTTTCAAGAAGTCCTGAGCGCTGCGCAAGTGCTGTGACCAGCTCATTTCTGAAACGTGGATCAAACCTTCAACTCCCGGAGCGATTTCAACAAACGCACCGTAGTCAGCCATTACAACAACTTTGCCTTTCACGCTGTCGCCAACTTTCAACTCAGTATCCAAGTTGTCCCATGGGTGAGGAGTCAATTGTTTCAAGCCAAGGGCAATCCGTTTTTTGTCATCATCGAAATCAAGGATTACAACATTCAGTTTTTGATCCAATTCAACGATTTCATTCGGATGAGAAATACGTCCCCAGCTTAAGTCAGTGATGTGAATCAATCCGTCAACACCACCAAGGTCAATGAATACACCGTATGAAGTAACGTTTTTAACAGTTCCTTCAAGCACCTGACCTTTCTCCAATTTAGAGATAATTTCTTTCTTCTGTTGCTCAAGCTCTGCTTCAATCAATGCTTTGTGCGATACAACGACGTTACGGAATTCCTGGTTGATTTTAACCACTTTGAATTCCATGTTTTTACCAACGTACATATCATAGTCGCGGATTGGCTTCACATCGATTTGTGAACCTGGCAAGAAAGCTTCAATTCCGAATACATCGACAATCATACCACCTTTTGTGCGACACTTGATGTATCCTTTGATAATTTCGTCTTTGTCCAGCGCATCATTAACACGGTCCCAAGAGCGGACTGCACGTGCTTTTTTGTGCGACAGGATCATTTGTCCTTTTTTGTCTTCAAGACTTTCAACATAAACTTCAACCGTATCCCCAACTTTCAGTTCCGGGTTATAACGGAATTCGTTTAAGCTTACAATACCGTCAGATTTATAGCCGATATCAACAACAACTTCGCGTTTGTTCATTGAGATAACAGTACCTTCCAGTACTTCTTTCTCTTGAACCGTGTTTAAGGTATTGTCGTAAAGATCCACGAGTTCGGTATTCTTTTTACCAGCAAAACCTTCATCGTCTGCTTCCAGTGCAGCCCAGTCAAATTCTTCCGACTCGGCGGCGGGCTCTTCAGCAACCTCTGTTGCTTCTTCTTCCTCAGTGGCTAGCGAGGAAACACCTTCTTTTTCAACAAGCTCTTCGGCTTTGTCTTCTTCTTTTTCACTTACTTTTTCAGAAACTACTTCGTGTTCCCGTTGCACATCCTGTGCTGCATCTTGTTGTTCGAGTTCCTCTTTTGGTTCGAGGTTCTCTTTCTTTTCTTCTGTCATGTAATAATCAATTAATTAATAAGTTAGACTTTATATTTGTTTAAATGCGCCGCAAAATTAGGATTTATATGCTATAATTCAAAGATTCTCAGTGCTTTTTTGGTGAAAACGAGCAGATTTAATAACTCGCTATTCTTTCTATATTTGAGTTGGTCGCCAATTGGTCGATAAATCAACTGGCGGCACGGTATTGGAGCTCGATTATTGTTGTCGAAACTGATTTATTTTCTACTTTTGGTCAGTAGTCTGAATAGTACAATTGTTTGCCACTTTTGAAGTTTGATTGGCTGAAATGAGAACTTTTAAACTGGCCGCTTAAATAGAAAAAAAACTGACCCAAATGGATGCTCGAAAAAAACGCATTTTAGTTACCGGGGGTGCCGGATTTATAGGCTCCCACTTATGCGAACAGCTTTTAAATGATGGCCATGAAGTTATTTGCCTGGATAATTTCTTTACCGGCTCAAAGCAAAAAGTGGTTCATCTTCTGGATAATCCCTATTTCGAACTAGTAAGGCACGATATCATTATGCCTTATTATATTGAAGTTGATGAAATTTACAACCTGGCCTGTCCGGCTTCTCCTGTTCATTATCAATATAATCCTATCAAAACGATTAAAACATCGGTAATGGGATCAATCAATATGCTGGGCTTGGCAAAACGGGTAAAAGCTAAAATATTGCAGGCGTCGACCAGCGAAGTGTATGGCGATCCGGAATTGCATCCACAGCCTGAATCGTACTGGGGCAACGTTAACCCCATAGGCGTGCGTTCGTGTTATGACGAAGGAAAACGTTGTGCGGAGTCACTTTTTGTTAATTATTATTCGCAAAACCATGTACCCATTAAAATCGTTCGTATATTCAATACTTACGGTCCTAAAATGGAGCCGGACGATGGGCGAGTGGTTTCCAACTTTATTGTACAGGCGCTTAAAAACGAGGACATCACCATTTTTGGAGATGGACTGCAAAGCCGAAGCTTTCAGTATGTCGATGATTTGGTTGAAGGATTTAAACGCATGATGAAAACACCGGATGAATTTATTGGTCCGGTGAATATTGGGAACCCGAATGAGTTCACAATGCTTGAGTTAGCTCAACGTATTATTGAGCTGACTGGAAGCCGATCTAAAATAGTTTACTTGCCTTTGCCTGAGGATGATCCAATTCAACGAAAACCCGATATTTCGCTGGCAAAGGAAAAATTGGATGGTTGGGAACCCAAAATTCAATTGGAAGAAGGATTGACAAAAACAATTTCATATTTCGATGAATTGCTAAAAATAAGTTAGTTATGAAAGGAATTATTTTAGCCGGAGGTTCCGGAACCCGATTGTATCCAATTACGAAATCAATATCAAAACAAATAATACCGGTTTACGACAAACCGATGATTTATTACCCATTGTCAGTATTAATGCTGGCCGGCATACGCGAAATCCTGATTATTTCAACGCCTCAGGATGTGCCGGTTTATCAGGATTTATTGGGTGATGGATCGCAATTGGGGATTGACTTGCAATATGCCGTTCAGCCATCGCCCGATGGTTTGGCTCAGGCCTTTCTGATTGGCGAAGAGTTTATTGGGAATGATCAGGTTTGTTTAATTTTAGGTGACAATATTTTTTACGGATACAACTTCAGTAAAATATTAGGCGATGCCGGACAGTTGCAGGATGGAGCTTTGGTTTTCGGTTATTACGTAAATGATCCGGAACGCTACGGAGTCGTGGATTTTGATGAGCAAGGGAATGTATTGTCAATTGAAGAAAAACCGGAGGAGGCCAAGTCGAATTATGCGGTAACAGGTCTTTATTTTTATTCTAATGATGTGGTTGAGAAAGCAAAATCGCTGAAACCTTCGCCAAGGGGAGAGTTGGAAATTACTGACTTGAACCGATTGTACCTGAAAGAAAAACGGTTGAAAGTTCAACTATTGGGGCGCGGTTTTGCCTGGCTTGATACAGGTACTCACGACAGCTTATTGCAGGCTTCGAACTTTATCGCCACCATTGAGCAACGTCAGGGGCTGAAAGTGTCGTGCCTCGAGGAAATTGCTTTCAAAAAAGGATACATTAATAAAGAGCAACTACTAAAGCTGGCAGAGCCACTCATGAAAAATCAGTATGGCGAGTATCTCTATAAACTGGCGCATAAAAAAATAACTTCATTTTAATCGAATCAACTTTTCATGGAAATTAAAAATACTCCGATAGCAGGATTATTGGTTTTAACACCCCGGGTTTTTAAGGACGAGCGCGGATATTTTTTAGAATCATTTAACGCAAAAAATCTAAAAGAAGCAGGAATATCAACTTCTTTTGTACAAGATAACGAGTCGAAGTCAACCAAAGGGGTTATTCGAGGGTTACATTATCAGTTAAAGCCCTATGCGCAAGCAAAACTCGTGCGGGTGATTGAAGGAGCTGTTTTTGATGTAGCAGTTGATTTGCGGAAGGATTCGCCAACCTTTGGACAATGGTTTGGCCTTGAATTGAGTGGCGAAAACAAAAAGCAGTTTTATATTCCGCGTGGGTTTGCACATGGCTTTTCCGTATTAAGCGAAACGGCGGTGTTTTCCTATAAATGCGATGGATATTACCATCCGGAAGCTGAAAGAGGAATAGTATACAATGATCCACAACTAAATATAGACTGGAAAGTGGATGAAAAAGATGCCTTGGTATCTGACAAAGATCAAAAGAATGTATTATTTGAAGAAGCGGAATACAACTTTTAAGTTATGGTGAAAATTCTTGTTACCGGTGCTGAAGGACAATTGGGTTCAGAAATCAATGCAATTGCGAATCAATATCATGATTTTCAATTCTTTTTTACTGACATTAATGAATTGGATTTAACAGACAAAGTGGCTTTGGATGACTTTGTTGAAAATGTGAAGCCTGATTACCTGGTTAATTGTGCAGCATATACGGCAGTTGATGTTGCTGAGAGAGATACTGAATTAGCAGGTTTATTAAATACAAAGGTGCCCGGCTGGATTGGGAAATTAGCTGTAGCCTACAATTTCAAAGTTATTCATATTTCAACCGACTATGTATTCGATGGAACCAGCTATACGCCGTATACCGAAAATGATTTAGTGAACCCGGAATCATTTTATGGAAAAAGTAAACTCAATGGTGAGATTGCTTTGTTGAAAGAATCGAAGTCGGCCATGGTTATCCGGACTTCGTGGTTGTATTCAGCTACCGGGAAAAATTTCCTGAAAACGATGATCAAGCTTGGATTGGAACGGGACGAAGTAAAGGTGGTCAACGATCAGATTGGCACTCCAACCTTTGCCGGAGATCTGGCGCAAGCAATTTTAACAATCATTTCAAAAACAGAAAATAAAGAATGCCTTTGGAAGCCCGGTATCTACCATTATTCCGGTGAAGGCGTTTGTAGTTGGTATGATTTTGCCAAATCGATTCATGAAATTTATGAAATTAATTGCAATGTCAGACCAATCCCAACCGAAGATTATCCTACTCCGGCCGTGCGTCCGGCGTATAGCGTTCTGAATAAATCTAAAATTAAACGTATTTTTGGAATTCAAATTCCCTACTGGCGCGATAGCCTGAAAAAATGTATTGTTCAAATAAAAAAATAGATAAAAATGACAACAAATAAAGATGTTTTAGATGCGGTAATCAGTAAAGCACAAACATGGTTAACCGATGTTTACGACGAAGAAACCCGCAACGAAGTTAAACGGATGTTGGAGCAGGAGGATAAAAATGAGCTGATCGATTCCTTTTATCGTGATCTTGAATTTGGTACCGGAGGTTTACGCGGAATCATGGGTGCGGGAACAAATCGGATGAATATTTATACTGTCGGTGCAGCAACTCAAGGCTTGAGTAACTACCTAAATAAGGAGTTTGCCGGGCAGGAAATTAAAGTTGCCATTGGTTATGATTGCCGTAACAACAGCCGTTTGTTCTCCGAAAAAAGTGCCGATATCTTTTCCGCAAATGGAATCAAAGTTTATTTATTTGAAGATTTGCGTCCAACACCGGAATTGTCGTATGCCATTCGTGAACTAGGCTGCCAAAGTGGTATTATTTTAACTGCTTCGCACAACCCCAAAGAGTACAACGGATACAAAGCTTACTGGACTGACGGTTCGCAGATTGTAGGTCCTCATGATAAAAATATTATTGATGAAGTTGGCAAAGTAAACGCCGAGGATATCAAATTTGAAGGCAATAAAGACTTGATTGAGATTTTGGGTGCTGAAATGGATCAGAAGTTTTTGGAGCAAGTTAAAACAGTTTCTATTGCTCCTGAAGTTGTTGCCAGACATAAGGATCTGAAAATTGTCTACACGCCGATTCATGGAACAGGGGTGAAATTAATTCCTGCTGCACTGCGGGCGTTTGGTTTTACAAATATTATTAACGTGCCTGAGCAGGATGTGGTAAGTGGCGATTTCCCGACAGTAGTATCTCCAAACCCCGAAGAAACTGCGGCCATGGATATGGCCATGAAAAAGGGTGCCGAAATTGATGCCGATGTGGTGTTAGCGTCTGACCCGGATGCCGACCGACTTGGAGTAGCTGTTAAAAATGACAAAGGTGAATTCATCATTATAAATGGGAATCAAACCGCCTTGCTTTTCATTTATTACATCATTACAAAAATGAAAGAAAGCAATGCGCTTAAAGGAAATGAGTTCATTGTAAAAACCATTGTTTCAACTGAGAAGATTGCCGATATCGCTCGTGCTAATGGCATTGAGTATTTCGACGTTTTTACCGGATTTAAATATATTGCCGAAATAATTCGCGACCTTGAAGGTCAAAAGAAATATATTGGTGGTGGCGAAGAAAGCTTTGGTTTTATGCCGGCTGATTTTGTGCGCGATAAAGATGCCGTTTCTTCCTGCGCGTTGATGGGAGAGATTGCTGCCTGGGCAAAAGACCAGGGCAAAACCCTGTACGAGCTGATTCAGGATATCTATCTGGAATACGGTTATTCAAAAGAAAAAATGAAATACATCGTTCGTCCTGGGAAAACCGGAGCTGATGAAATTCAGCAGATGATGGTGACTTTCCGTAACGATCCGCCAAAAGAATTGGGTGGAAGCAAACTAAAAATTGTAAAAGACTATGCTGACCTGACCGAAAAAAACTTGCTTAGTGGTGTGAGCAAGAAAATCGATCAGAAGATTACAGCAAATGTGTTGCAGTTTTTTACCGAAGACGGAACAAAAATATCGGTGCGTCCTTCAGGTACCGAGCCTAAAATTAAATTCTATTTTGAAGTGGCAGCCAAATTAAATTCCCGCGCCGAATACGATGCGGTAGAAAAAGCTGCTGAAGATAAAATTGAAGCCATTATGGAGGAGCTTGACCTGTAACTAATTTTTAACCTAAACCAACTATAAATTATGCGAAATTTTGTAATCGTACTTGCTGTGCTGGCAAGTACAAGTGTGTTTGCTCAGAAAGACCGGCCAACCATGGTTCCTGAAATGACTGAAATTTGGGATCCCGAAGTGATGGTTGTTACACCGGGCGAAACACCGATGGGTGCCCCATCGGATGCTATTGTTTTGTTGAGTGCCAACCAACCTTTTGGTTACGAGTGGACCAATGCTGAAGGTGCAGAACCTGCGTGGGAGTTTGATCAGGGGGTGGCCACTGTAAAAAAAGGTTCGGGAACAATAGAAACCAAACGACAGTTTAAAGATTTTCAATTGCATGTAGAATGGCGTTCCCCTGCCGAAGTTATAGGCGAAAGCCAGGGGCGGGGCAACAGCGGAATTTTTTTACAGGGCATTTACGAAGTGCAGGTGTTGGATAATTTTAACAACCGAACCTATCGTAACGGACAAGCCGGCAGTGTTTATAAGCAACATGCTCCCCTGGTGAATGCCTGCAAAGCTCCCGGAGTTTGGCAAACATACGACATCATCTATACGGCGCCTCGCTTTAACGACGACGGAACTTATTTTACCCATCCTCGTGTTACAGTGATTCAAAACGGGGTGTTGGTGCAAAACCATGTTGAAGTGCGTGGACCAACAGAATACATCGGAATTCCTGAATACACGGTCAAACCACATGGCGATGGCCCAATTATTTTACAGGATCATGGCAATCCGGTGAGTTTCCGGAATATCTGGATACGGGAATTGTAAACTCACAAACGTATTAAATGATTCGAATTTTGTCCCTTCAGGTTCACGAAAAAAAAACGCTTTTTTAGCGGTTTTTTTATTTATCCCTGACAAGGGATAAAATTGGATTCTCCGCCACTAAAATCTCAAATAGATCTCCACATTTTCGCATTCTCTATCGTTTTTTTCTTTTTCAAATATCGAATATTGATTTTAACAGGTTCCGGAATTTGCAAATTTTGGCATGTAGCCCAATCAAAGCTGAGTAACAAATACCAACAGGACACGATGCCGATCTAGCATGCTTGGAAGTAAAGAGGCATTCATCGACATCAAGTTTAACTTTCCAAATCGGATTACTCCTTTCCATCAGCACTATCCGGAAGAGTTGTGTACTCTTACACTAATTTTATCATTTCCCGGCAGGTGCTGAAAAAAGGTGTGTATTGCAATTTTGAATTTAAAAAAGTAGTTTTGACTTTTAATGGTCCGTTTAATCACTAATTAGCTACTAACGAAAATGAAACTACTACTTTCTATCTTTATTTTAGGCTTATTTTCAGTATTCTCATCTCAAGCAAATGAGCCAGATTCTGCTTATGTCTTTTCTTATGCAACGCAAAAAAATAATGCCAAAAATGGATTGCATTATGCCTGGAGTGTTGATCAGGAAAGATGGCATTCGATTGGACCCGAATTCCGTTTTTTATTTTCTGATTTTGGAACATGGGGATCACAAAAGCGGATGCTAACTCCTTTTTTGTTTCACGACAATGAGGGCAGATGGCATGCGATCTGGAGTTTGAATGAAAAGACGGGACAATTTGCCAACGCGCAAACCGATGATTTATATACCTGGTCGCCGCAATCTTATCCGTATGTACTGGAAACGGGAAATGTTTTGCTTCCGGAGGTTACTTTCCTGTCGACGGAAAATGTTTATCAAATTACTTGGTTAAGTGATTGGCGTGAGGAACAGAAAATCTATAAAACAACCACAACTGATTTTAAAAGCTACTCGCAAACAGTTGAAGGAGATGAAACCGACCGCGTTGGTGCACGAGAAGAAGTGCTGATTGATGGAGAAAAACAATTCGGTGTTGTGGCAAAGGTTCCGTGGTCGGTTATTGATGGATTGACTCGTTTTTATAAACTGACGAAATACCATGAGATACAGCGCTCAGAACGATTAACGGATGATGCTGATCGCTATTCTGATTTAAAACCATTAGATGCTAAAATTACCGTAATGCCGGAGAAAAGCAAGGCAATTAGCGATCTGCTGATTGGTGTGTTTTTTGAAGATATTAACTATGCAGCCGATGGTGGTTTGTATGCCGAATTAGTACAAAATAGAGGTTTTGAATACAATCCTGCAGATACCAAATTCCGCGATAGAACCTGGGACTGTAAGAAGGCCTGGAGCTTTACAGGGGATGAAGATGATTTCTTTATTGATACCTTGGTTCCGGTTCATCCCAATCAAAAACATTACGCTGTTGTAATTACTGGCGAGAAAAGCGAATCCTTGCAAAATGAAGGCTTTGATGGAATTCCACTGAAAGCTGGTGCCAAATATGATTTCTCCGTATTTGCACGCACATTGGAGGGAGCAAAAGGCAAATTAGAAGTTCGACTAGTGGATGAAGACGGTAATGTTTATGCTGAAGGTCAATCAGAAGCGGTGAAGTCGGACTGGACAAAGTTGACTTTGACGCTTACTGCAAATGAAACAATTGACAAGGCAATATTAGCGTTAACTCCCCAATTTAAAGGAAAAATAGCATTGGATATGATATCCCTTTTTCCGCGAAAAACTTTCAAAGAAAGAAAGAATGGATTGCGGGCTGATTTGGCTCAGACCATTGCTGATCTGCATCCTCGTTTCGTTCGATTTCCCGGAGGTTGTGTGGCGCATGGCGACGGCTTGCATAATATTTACCGATGGAAAAATACGGTCGGTCCTTTGGAGACGCGCAAACCCGATCGTAATATTTGGAATTACCATCAATCGATGGGGCTGGGGTATTTTGAGTATTTTCAGTTTTGTGAAGATGTTGGTGCTGAACCACTCCCTGTGATTGCGGCTGGTGTTCCTTGCCAAAATTCGCAAACCGGTGGACATGGGCAGCAAGGAGGAATCCCGATGTGCGCCATGGATCAGTACGTGCAGGATATCCTCGATTTGATTGAATGGTCCAATGGCGATAAAAATACAAGGTGGGGTAAGCTTCGCGCGGAAGCGGGTCACCCGGAGCCTTTCAACCTAAAATATGTGGGTATCGGAAATGAGGATCTGATCACAGACATTTTTCAGGAGCGTTTCATAAAGATTTTCGACGCTATCAAAGAGAAACATCCTGAGATTACTGTGATTGGCACCGTTGGGCCTTTTTCTGAAGGAACTGACTATCGCGTGGGTTGGGAGCTAGCTTCGAAGCTGGAAGTGCCAATGGTTGACGAACACTACTATCAACCTCCGGGCTGGTATTTGAATAACCAGGATTACTATGACCGGTATGATCGCTCGGAGCCAAAGGTATATTTGGGCGAATATGCGACCCATATTCCGGGTCGAAAACTGAACATGGAAACAGCCTTGTGCGATGCGCTTCATTTAATTAATGTGGAACGGAATGCTGATGTGGTGAGCATGACGTCGTATGCTCCCTTGCTGGCCAAAAAAGGGAATACTCAGTGGAATCCGGACTTAATTTATTTCGACAATACCAACATTTATCTGACCCCTGATTATTATGTCCAAAAGCTTTTCGGACAAAACTCAGGAGATGAGTATATTCCATCGATGATTAGTTTGTCTGATAACAATGAAGACGTGCAAAAGCGTGTTGGATCGTCGTTAGTTTACGACAGCAAATCGGGTGATTATATTCTGAAATTAGCTAACCTTCTGCCAGTCTCTGTACATACAGAAGTTGATTTGTCAAAAACTCCGATTGCTTTTGGAGATGCGCAACTGACAGTTCTTTCGGGTGAGGTAGATGATGAGAAGGCCAAACCAGAAGCGAGCACCATTCAAATTGACAAAGAGCTTACTTACACGTTGCCGGCATACTCTTTCTCAGTTTTACGTATGAAATCAAATTAATTACTACTACGATGACTAAATTCAATTTACTCAAAACTTTTTTTCTTTGGGGGGTGGCATTGCCAGCTCTAACAGCACTCGTGTCATGTCAATTCAAGTCCTCTGATGACGAATTTTCAGGTTACCTGTTTACTTATTTTACGGGAAATGGGCCGGGAGAAGAAGCGATCCGGTTTGCCGTGAGTATGGATGGCTATCATTACAAAGCACTAAATGACAATGAACCGGTTTTAGATTCCAAAGAAATTAGTACTTCCGGCGGTGTTCGTGACCCACATATCCTGCGTGGAGCTGATGGCAAAACGTTCTACATGGTAGCTACTGATTTATATGTCCCTGAAATGGGATGGAAAAACTATGCGATGGTGCTCATGAAGTCAACTGACTTAATTCATTGGGAATCATCAAAAGTGAATATTCCTGAGTCGTTCCCCGTTGAATTTGGAGATGTCTGGCGGGTTTGGGCTCCACAAACCATTTATGATGAGCAGACCGGAAAGTATATGATTTACTTTTCGATGAAGCAAGGAGATGATCCGGATAAAATCTATTATGCTTATGCCAATGAGGATTTTACGGAGTTGGAAGCTGCTCCCGAACAATTGTTTTATAGCCCGACCAATAATGCCTGTATTGATGGAGATATTATTTTCCACGATGGGAAATATCATCTGTTTATGAAATCGGAAGATGGAAAACCGGGTATCAAACTTGCTATTTCTAACCAGTTGACTGAAGGTTATGAGCAAATTAGCAGCGAGCGCGTTGATGAAGAAACCGACCCTGTAGAGGGAAGTGGTATTTTCAAACTCAATAATTCTGACGAATGGATCTTGATGTACGACCTCTACACCAAAGGCGGATACCAGTTTACAAAAAGCAAAGACTTAAAGCACTTTAAAGTGATTGACGAAGAAATTTCTATGAATTTTCATCCGCGCCATGGTACGGTAATGCCGATTACCGAAAAGGAACTAAAGCGTTTGATCAATCAATGGGGCGAACCGGAAGACTTTTTAGTTGAGGTGCAGTCGAACGAGGTGAAAAAGAAAAATGTTGTGCTCGATGTGGAGGAAAAATCAATTCAACTACCGGTAAAAAATGGTGTCGATTTAACAAGCTTTGACCCCCAGTTTAAGAGCTGGACAGGAGTTTCATATACTCCTCAAGGAGCTCAGGATTTTTCAACTGGACCAGTAGCTTACAAATTTACAATCGAAGGGCAGGGCGAAGTCGTTTATCAGGTTGAAGCCGTTGAACACCACAATCCGGTGTTGGAAGGCTACTATGCTGACCCCGATATTTTATATGCTGAAAAAACAGGAAAGTACTATATTTATCCAACAACCGATGGTTTTAACAATTGGGGCGGATATTACTTTAAGGTCTTTTCATCGGATAACTTGATCGACTGGACGGACGAAGGCACGATTCTTAATCTGAAAAAGGATGTGACTTGGGCTAACCGCAATGCTTGGGCTCCTTGTATTATCGAAAAGAAAATAGATGGCGAGTACAAGTATTTTTTCTATTTCACAGCGGCCCAAAAAATAGGTGTGGCAGTTGCTGATGATCCTACAGGCTCTTTTGTTGATAGTGGAACAGCATTGATCGATTTTAAAACTTTAGGGGTGGATCGAGGACAGGAAATTGATCCCGATGTATTCACCGATCCTGAATCGGGTAAAAGTTACCTGTATTGGGGAAATGGCTATATGGCAGCGGCTGAGTTGAATGACGACATGGTGTCGATCAACAAAAATACCTTGAAGCAGATGAATATTGATAACACGTATCGAGAAGGAACGTATGTTATTTATCGGGATGGAACCTATTATTTCATGTGGTCGGAAGATGATACTCGCAGTCCGAATTATAAAGTGCGTTACGCTACTTCTGATTCTCCTTTGGGAAAGTTAACCATTCCTGAAAACAACATCGTGATTCAGCGGGATGAGGATCAGGATATTTTTGCCACCGGGCATAACTCTGCGATTCAGGTGCCAGGCAAAGATGAGTGGTATTTGGTCTATCATCGATTTACTTATCCCAAAGGTGTTGAGATGGGCCGAGCAGGCGGCTTCCATCGCGAAGTGTGCATCGACAAACTAGCGTTTAGCCCGACAGGCGAACTATTAGAGGTCGATCCAACTTTGAAAGGGATTGATCCGGTAGAATAGGATCAGATACAAGAAGGGTGTAGCACTTATCAAAAATCATTACACCCTTCTTTTTCAAGCCAATTAATTTGTTTTTTTTACACATGAAAGTAAAAAGGTGGTGGCTTGGGGTGCATTCGCGGTTTTCCTATATTTGAAATTAAATTGACCTAACGTTGACAGACCATACTCCAAATATTAATTCTGCTACACTTAAAGAACTAAAAGGAGGTTCTTCCGAGGCGTTTAAAACCATTTTTGATGCTTACGGAAAGAAGATACACCGTTTTTCGCTGGCATATCTAAAAAGTGAGCAAGAAGCTGAGGAAATCGTACAGGAAGTGTTTCTCAAAATTTGGAAAGTTAGAGGCGATTTACAACCCGATCGGTCGTTTGATTCATTCATTTTCACGATGGCTAAAAATGCCATTTTGAACACCATCCGTAAATCAAAAAATGAGCAGCTTTATGTAAGTTATGCAAAGCTGCATCCAGGTCGGGATATTTTACTTGACGACGAGCTCGATTTTGCGGAATTAGAGCGTGCCTATAAAAAGGCCATTGAAGAATTGAGTCCGCAACGAAAGAAAATTTTTTTACTGAGCCGGGAAAAGATTCTGACAAATGCAGAAATTTCGAACCAACTGGGAATCTCTATTAAGACAGTTGAAAACCAGATGACTACATCTATCTCCCAAATCCGAAAGAGCCTGATGTCTATGGGATTTTCGGGGCTAATATTTTTCGATCTTTTTCATTAAAATGAAGAAAATGAGTTTTTGAATAGGGGTTGTCAGAGAGGAATGTGTATACCTATATGAAAAGAAAAAATCATATGGGATCAAAATATACAATAGAGCCTACACAACTCCTTGAAAAACTTAAATCAAGTGAGCTTACGGCTCAGGAGAAGGAAAATCTCAGAGCATACATCAAGTCGACCTTCAGAGACAAAGAGCTGGACCATCTAATGACACGGCACTGGGATCAACAAAATGGAACTGTTGAGGAACACGATTTATACTTTCATCTGTTAAGAGATAAGATCTGGCGAGTTGTAAAAACTAAACAAGAGAGTCATCTGGGGAAAGACTTCAGGAAACCTAAATGGACTTCTTATCTTAGTCGCATCGCTGCAATATTATTTATTCCGCTATTAATTGGATCTGCTTTTTTATACTACCGTTTGCATCAGCACGATCATACAGGAGAATTAGTCATGCAGGAGGTATTCGCAATGCCTGGATCACGGGTAAACTTTACACTTCCCGATCAAACACAAGTCTGGCTAAATTCAGGCAGTTCTATTAAGTACCCGGTAAATTTCACAACGCAAAACACCCGAGAGGTAATACTTAGTGGTCAAGGATATTTTGAAGTAGCCCATCATGCTGATCAACCTTTTATTGTAAGAACATCAGAACTGAATATCCGGGTTTTGGGTACTTCCTTCGATGTGTCGAATTATGCCGACGAAAGAACGATGAGTTCTACCCTGGAAGAAGGAAGCATTTCTCTGCTAAATGCCAACGGCGAAGAAATAGCCAAACTGAAACCCGGCCAAAGAATGACGCTGGACCGGAGATCACGGAAAATGCTTGTTGAAGAAGTGGAGACTTACTTAACGACTTCATGGAAAGATGGCAAGCTAATTTTTAAAGAGGCGCCACTTGAAGAAACTGTGGTAAAACTCGAACGATGGTTTAATTGTAAGATCAGTGTGTCAACGGACTTGTTAAATTCCGGCATAAGATACACGGCTACAATACAAAACGAAACGATTGAAGAGGTTTTGAAAATGATTGAGATATCTACATCAGTAAAAACAAAAATTGAAGATAGAAAAGTAACAATATGGTCTGAAAACTAACGAAAAGGACAGTGTTCGTACCACTGCCCTTTTTTGAATTAATCAAATAGAATAATTAATCCGTTGAAAAATCAAATTTATGAAAAAAACGTGGTTCTTACCAAGTTGCGGGTATTTATATCCCGGAGCTGGAAAAATCTTTAGAATTATGAGATTGACAGTATTTTTAATTGCGCTACTATCACTGCAGACACTTGCTAAAAGTAATTTTGCACAAACCCAGAAAGTGGAACTTAAGATTGAAAACGCAACGATTTCAGAGGTGCTTGATCGGTTAGAAGATGAAACGAATTATTTCTTTTTCTACAACAACAAGACCGTTTCGCTAGACAAAAAGGTTTCCTTAGATGTGGAGAACAAATCCATCGAAGAGGTACTCGACCTGTTGTTTAAAGGCTGTGATGTAGCCTACACTATTAATAACAGACAAATCATTCTTGCAGGTCGAGGTGATTCGATGTCCCAATTCATGCAACAACCTTCCAACGTTTCAGGGAAAGTGACTGATGCTTCCGGTATGCCGCTGCCAGGGGTAACGGTTGTCATTAAAGGCACAGCAACTGGAACCATCACAGACATGGACGGAAATTATGAATTGGGTAATCTCCCGGAAAATGCTGTTCTTGTTTTCTCATTTGTGGGGATGCAGTCACAAGAAATGCCAGTTACCAGCTCAACAATTGATGTCATTCTATCAACTAGTACTATTGGTTTGGAAGAGGTTGTTGCTATTGGATATGGAACAATTAAAGCTGGAGATGTTACAAGTTCGGTAGCAAGTGTTAAACCTGAAAACTTCAATAAGGGAGCAATCAAGGATGTTGGTCAGTTGGTTGCCGGAAAAGTAGCGGGTTTGGTAATAACAAACCCAAGTGGTGATCCGACCTCAACAACCCAGTTGAAAATACGTGGAACAAACACCTTTGGTGGAGCAAATTCAAACCCACTAGTACTAATCGATGGAGTTCCCGGAAGTCTTACTACTGTCCCGCCCGAAGATGTAGAAAGTGTAGAGGTGTTAAAAGATGGATCTGCAGCTGCAATATATGGTACCCGCGGTACCAATGGAGTTATTCTAATTACTACCAAACAGTTTAAGAAAGGTGGTGGGAATATTAATAGAGTAGAATATAGTGGTTATGTCAGTACATCGCAAATTGCCAAAAGACCGGAAATGTTGAGTGCCGACGAGTTTCGGGCACTGTACCCTGATGAATTGGATAATGGTTCGGACACCGATTGGTTAGATGAAATTACACGTACACCTTTTTCTCATGTACACAATGTAACATTTCAGGGAGGTACAGCTAATACAAATTATATTGCCAATGCCAATTACAATTCTTCTGAAGGAATCATGTTGAAATCGGCCAACGAAACTTTTAAAGGACGTTTTCAGGTTGACCATTTTATGTTTGATGATAAACTAGAACTGAGAATGGGAGTTATTGGTATGGTTAACGAGCATCCTTCAACTCAAAACAATAGTAGTTTCAACGGATACACCTACCGTATGGCGGTTTCAAGAAAACCGACTGACCCTGTAACGAATGATGACGGAACATGGCATGAAAACTTTAGTAAGTTTGAATATGAAAATCCGGTTGCACGAATTAAAGAAAGTGATGGAGATGTAAAAAATACGGAGGTTCGTTTTAATTCGAATATCATTTTTAAACCTATCGCTGATTTAACTATAAGTGCTGTTTTGTCGCACTTACGTTTTCATCGTGCTTATGGCTACTCAGAATCTTTGAATCACGTATCTGCCTTACGCGATGGTTTAAATGGTTGGTCTTCTGTTGGATCGAGAACATCAATCGAAAAAGTTGCAGAGATTACAGCATTGTATAAAAAAGATCTTGATGCGCATAGGTTTAGTCTCCTGGGGGGTTATAGCTACAACGAGTTTGACTCTGAAGAAATGTGGTTTAACAATTACGGATTTCAGGACGACTATTTTGGAGGATGGCATAATATAGGCATTGGTTCCGCCATGAAAGAAGGGAAAGCTGGTGCGGGTTCTTCAAAATATACTTCCAATCTTATTGGTTTCTTCGGGCGTGGTACTTATGCATTTAAGGACAAGTACTTGGTTATGGCTAGTTTACGATATGAAGGTGCCAGTCAATTATGGGGTACGGATAATGAATGGGGGGTTTTTCCATCGGCTTCTTTAGGATGGCGAATAACAGAGGAGGCCTTCATGAAAAATCAACGAATTTTTGATAATTTGAAATTACGCGCAGGTTATGGAGTAACCGGTTCACAACCCAGTGATGCGTTTCTTGGAGTTGGAATGTTGAAGTATGATAAGTATGCCTACGTGAATGGAGAATGGCTTCAAACAATTGTTCCTGCATCCAATGCTAATCCTGACCTAAAATGGGAAGAGAAGAAGGAAACCAATATCGGTCTCGATTTTGCTTCCTTAAATGGACGCCTTTCCGGTTCTATTGATTTATATAGCCGAAAGGTAGATGGATTGCTTTATGATTTTACAGTTTCTGTTCCACCATATGATTACGGCACAATTAAAGCCAACGGAGGTGTTATGGAAAATAAAGGTATTGAAGTACTGCTTTCGGCTATACCTGTTCAAACCACCGATTTCGAATGGAGTACGAGTGTTACTTTTTCAAAAAATGACAATAAGCTAAAGAGGATTAACGGAAAAGTTTTTAAAACTGATTATGACTTTTTTGATACCGGTTGGATACAGGAACCTGTTAAAACCAGCTCTCACAGAGTGCAGGTTGGAGAACGCATAGGTAATTTTTGGGGATATAAAGTGGTTGATGTGGACGATGAGGGGAAATGGATTTACGAAAAACCAGATGGTGAATTGGTTCCTTACGACGAGTTTTCTCATGATATAGAGGACAAGCAAGTAATAGGAAACGGTCTTCCAACAATGTATGCCGGCTGGAACAACAACTTAAGATATAAGGATTTTGATTTAAGCATTACAATGCGTGGGGCTTTTGATTACCAGATTATTAATGAAGCACGAATGTATTTTGAAAATCCCAAAAACAGTCGTAAAGAGAACCGATTAGAATCAGTAAATGATTTAGCCTTTGGTAAAGTCAAATTAAATAATACGATTGACCCAGAATTCAATAGTTATTATGTTGAGGATGGCGATTATTGGAAAATTGACAATATTACACTCGGGTATACACTCAGAAATATAGGTAAATACATACGATCAATCAGGTTTTATGGATCTGTATTAAATGCTGCAACCTTCACTGGATATAAAGGAGTAGATCCTGAGGTGAGTACATCCGGACTCGATCCAGGTTTTGACAAAAGAATTCAGTATCCTCGTGTTAGGTCATATACATTCGGTGTAAATGTTAATTTTTAATCTTAAAACCGTAATAAAATGAAAAAGAATATATATATAAAACTGTTGTGTGCGGTTATCCTTCTTCTTGGAGTATCAACCTCATGTACCGAATTATTAGATGATAGTTATGGAAATGTAGTTGGTTCCCAATACAGTCCAGAGTCGGATGCAGATATTAGTTATCTCGTTAATGCCGCATATGTGCCGTGGAGAGAAACTTTATTACTCTGGAATGGTGTTCTTCGTGGGCAGCAGAACTGTGCTGATCAAGAAGTTACCCCTGCTCGTCCGAATGGATGGGTTGATGGCGGAATTTATAAAAGATGGCACCAGCACACCTGGACAGTAGAAGATAACTCTGTGTGGGAACCGTGGTCGCGTACTTACAATGGAGTTACTACTTGTAATCGTTTGCTTTCACAAATTGAGGATGGTACGATTGGCGTTGAAGGGGAAGCAAAGGATAAGTTGATCTCCGAACTGAAAGTTCTACGGGCTTCTTATTACTATATTTTGGTTGATTTCTATGGGAATATCCCAATTGTGACCGATTACAAGGATGTTGATTTGCCTGAACAATCTTCCAGAACTGAAGTTTTCAACTTTATTATAAGCGAAATTACTGACAATATTGATAACCTGTCAGAAGAAGCTCGTGGTTATTATTATGGGCGTTTTAATAAATGGGCTGCCTATACACTTCTTGCAAAGATATATCTAAATGCTGAAGTTTGGATTGGCACTGCACATTGGGATGATTGTATTATTGCTTGTAATAAAGTAATCGCATTTGCTGAAAGTACAGGTAGTTATGCACTGGAAAGCAACCAAAAAGATGTTTTCATTACGGAGAATCAGAACTCATTAGAAATCATCTATGGAATCCCGGAAGATGAAATTTATGTAACTGACTGGAATGCGTTCGATTTCCATTTAAATACCTTAGCTCCTGAAAGCCAAAAAACGTACAGTTTTACCAATGTGCCTTGGGGAGGTATCTGTGCTATTCCTCAGTTTATTGAAAGTTTTGATCCTGATGACATTCGCTTGAAGGAAAATTATGTTCAAGGACAACAATATACTGCTTCAGGTGACATACTTCCCCGAAGTGATAACGGCGAACCTCTTGTTTATGTAAATAACGTACCCAGCATTGATGAATCAACCATGTACGACGGGTACCGTTGGGGGAAATTCGAATATGCTATTGGAAGTACGAACCGTTTAAGTAACGACTTTCCGTTATTGCGATATGCCGATATCCTTTTGATGAAAGCTGAGTCATTAATGAGAACCGGACAATCAGGTGCTGGAGAGCTAGTGACCCAGGTACGCGCAAGAGCATTCAAAGATAATCCTGAAAAAGCCGCTGTTACCGATGAGGAATTGATTGGCGGTAGTAATTACGATTACGGTCGTCGTGACACTTATGAAACGACCCATGAGGGTGGTGCTGATATTGAGTATGGAAGATTCTTAGATGAACTAGGATGGGAGTTTTGTCAGGAAGGACGCCGTAGACAAGACTTGATACGGTTTGGTGTATTTACTACGAAGTCGTGGTTCTCTCACGATCCAAGTAGCGAATACAGAACAATCTATCCAATTCCAAATCAAGCGCTTCTAACAAATAGCAAATTATCCCAAAATCCAGGTTACTAATAAATACTTAATTATTTGACGAGAGAAGCTCATTTCTTAGTGAGCTTCTCTTTTAAACTTGTAAAAACTGATAAATGACTAAGAATTTTTTGGTTTTAATTTCGATATTCGTGTTTATTGCCGGTATTAATTGTCGGGCAAACAGTATTATTAAAAACGACCAAGGCATACAAAAATCAATTGGCTCAGTTGATATAAAGGTTCAATTTTACAGTCCTCAAATCGTTCGTGTCGTAAAATCAAAGAAAGGCGCAGACTTACCTTACGAAAGCCTTTCTGTAATCAAGACACCAGAAGATGTGTTGGTTCAAGTGACTGAGGATGATAATGCCGTTACGCTCTCTAGTTCATCTATGGTTATTTCTATAAAAAAAAATACTGGAGCTATTGAATTTTTTGATGCAGATCATCGTTTGTTGATTTCTGAAAAGACAAACGGGACCACGATCGAACCCAAAAAGTATGCAGGCGTTGAAGTGTTTAATGTTAAGCAGTGTTTTCAATTGGACCCGAACGAATTCATATATGGACTGGGGCAATTACAACATGGCAAAATGTCTCAACGCGGGCAAGAAGTTTTACTGAAGCAAGACAATAAGGAGAGTGTTATTCCTTTTATCCTATCCAATAAAGGATATGGAGTTTTTTGGGACAATTACTCGCCGACAAAATTCTCTGACAGCCAGAATGAAACGTTTTTTGATTCTGAAATCGGGCAATGTGTTGACTATTACGTAATGATTGGTGGTGATGCAGATGGAGTTGTTGCTCAAATGCGGGAGTTGACAGGTGACGTTCCGATGTTTCCTTATTGGACTTATGGTTATTGGCAAAGCCGTGAGCGCTACAAAACGCAGTTTGAAACGGTTGGGGTCGTAGAAAAATACCGCGAACTTGGTATCCCATTGGACGGTATTATTCAGGATTGGCGTTACTGGGGTGAAGATAGTGTTTGGAACAGGATGGCTTTTGATGAAACAAGGTTTCCCGATCCTAAAAGAATGGTCGATCAAGTACATGACATGAATGCGCACCTGATGATTGTCGCTTGGCCGGGATTTGGTCCGTTAACAAAACAATATGCTGAGTTTAAGAGCCGTAATATGCTGCTCAATTTTTTAACATGGCCACCAAACTCGGGAACCAAGCCCTACGATGTTTACAACCCTACCGCAAGGGATATCTATTGGGAATATCTAAATGAAGGTGTTTTCTCCTTTATTCATAATGATGCCTGGTGGCTGGATTCATCAGAGCCTGACCATATTGAGGTAAAAGACGAGGATTTTGAGCAACCAACATTTCTCGGACCATATCGTTCAGTTTTGAACGCATTTCCACTTGAGCACATTAAAGGCGTTTCAACGCATCAGCGCGCTACAACTGATAAAAAAAGAGTATTTATTCTTACTCGTTCTGCTTTTGCTGGTCAACAACGCTATGGAGCCAATTCCTGGTCGGGTGATGTTGTTACCGACTGGGATGTATTGCGTAAACAAATTTCGGCTGGGCTGAACTTTTCACTTTGTGGAATTCCTTATTGGAACAGTGATATTGGCGGATTCTTTGTTTGGCGTTTCCCTGGTGGAGTAGACAATAAAGCATTTCACGAAATATACGTTCGGTGGTTGCAGTTTGGAACTTTTTGTCCAATGATGCGATCTCATGGTACAGACACACCGCGAGAGATATACCAGTTTGGGGATAAAGGGGAATGGACATACAATGCCATAGAAAAGTTTATCAATCTCCGTTATCGCTTGCTTCCCTATATATATTCCACTTCGTGGGAGGTGACTTCAAAAAGTTCCACTATGATGCGTGCTTTAGTAATGGATTTTGCGGAAGATAAAAAAGCCCTGGATATTAACAATGAATACATGTTTGGAAAATCATTTTTGGTTTGTCCGGTTACTGAGCCCATGTATGTTAAGACAAAAAAAGATGAAACCAAATACGTTGATCCAGTTGAAAATTTCAGCAAAGTAAAGTCAACTCTGGTATATTTACCTGCAGGCACACAATGGTTTGACTTTTGGACAGGAAAGAGCTTTAATGGCGGTCAAACGATTGAAAAGAAAACACCGATCGATATTCTGCCTTTATATGTGAAAGCTGGGTCGATTGTGCCTTGGGGGCCTGAGGTGCAATATGCATCAGAAGAGAAAGCTGACGATATGGAGATTCGGATTTTCACTGGAGCTGATGGTGAATTTACGCTTTATGAAGATGAAGGTGATAACTACAATTATGAAGATGGCGTGTATTCAACCATTACATTTAAATGGAATGATGTAGCGCAAACATTAACTATTTCAGACCACCAGGGTGAATTCCCCGGTATGTTGCATGAACGCCAGTTCCGTTTGGTTTTGGTGAATGAAACTTCAGGAACTGGTTTGACAGAAAGCACACCTGTGAAAACGGTGTCTTACACAGGTAAAGCAGTTTCCGAAAAACTATAATACAGATTGGTATGGATACAAACCGCAGAAACTTTCTTAAACAAACCTGTACTGCAGGAGGATGTTTCTGCGGTTTTTCAGCCTTTGCCGGGGGAGATGGATTTGCAGCTGAGCCAAAGGACGAAGATAATAGCCGGCAAAAGATGATGCAGGAATGGATTTCCATCCTGATGGCAAGCGTGGACGAACACACGGACGAGAGCTTGTCGCGTGATTTGCTGAAAAACTGTGCTCGTGCTCATTATGAGCATCTAAAAATGAACGAATTTTTGAAACCGTATGTTGGAGATTTGGAAAAATTCATCCATTTTATCGAAGAGAAATGGGGATGGAAGATAAGCTACAGCAAAGAAGAAGGCGTGCTAATTGCAGACGAAAACAAAAATTACTGTGTTTGTCCGATGGTGAATAAAGAAAAAGGAATAAAATCGTCAATTTTGTGTTATTGTTCCGAAGGGTTTGCCGAGTTGATGTTTTCAGACGTGGCAGGCAAGCAGGTTCAGGCAAAGGTTATTTCTTCCATCCATCGCGGACAGGATCGGTGTCAATATGAGATTAAACTAAACTGAGAAGTACATCATGAATATGAGATCACTATTATTGTTAATTTGTTTTTTTCCATTGGCGCTGTTTGCGCAAAATACTCAACTTCAGACCTTTCATTTGTCTGATGTTCAGTTATTGGACAGCCCTTTTAAGCGAGCCATGTACACTGATATGCAGTATATGTTGGAAATGGATGTTGATCGATTGCTAGCCCCCTACTTACGCGAGGCAGGCTTAGACCCCAAAGCAGAAAGCTATGCGAATTGGGAAAACACAGGGCTCGACGGACACATTGGAGGTCACTATCTGTCGGCTTTAGCAATGATGTATGCAGCTGCGGGTGATGAGCGAATGAAAGAACGAATGGACTACATGATCAGCGAGCTGAAGCACGCACAGGATCAGTATGACGACGGTTATTTGGGTGGAGTGCCTGGCGGACGAGCCATGTGGGAAGAAATTGCTGATGGGCATATCGATGCCGGTTCATTCAGCTTAAATAAGAAGTGGGTTCCGCTTTATAATATTCATAAAATATACACGGGCTTGCGCGATGCCTATTGGTATGGCGAGAGTGAAGTGGCAAAGGAAATGTTGATCAAGCTCACTGA
The DNA here is from genome assembly GCF_055140945.1 of Sunxiuqinia sp. Lineage (NCBI taxonomy): Bacteria > Pseudomonadati > Bacteroidota > Bacteroidia > Marinilabiliales > Prolixibacteraceae > Sunxiuqinia > Sunxiuqinia sp. The sequence continues at coordinate 64,333 of NZ_JBSQYS010000013.1, read as the reverse complement.
CTGGGCTATTCAGCTGGTGTCAGATTTAAGCGAAGAAGAAATCCAGGATATGCTGCGAAGTGAGCATGGTGGATTGAACGAGGTTTTTGCAGATGTAGCTGTGATTACAGGTGATGAGAAGTATCTGGAACTGGCTCGTCAGTTTTCTCACGAATCCGTTTTGAAACCCTTATTGGAGCATGAAGACCACCTAACAGGTATGCATGCCAATACCCAGATTCCTAAAGTAATCGGGTATAAGCGAATTGCTGATGTGGAAGGAAATGAATCATGGGCGGAAGCTGCCCGTTTCTTTTGGGAAACAGTAGTCAAAAATCGGTCGGTTTCGATTGGCGGCAACAGCGTCCGTGAGCATTTCAACCCGGTTGATGATTTTTCGACCATGATTACCAGTGAGCAGGGACCAGAAACCTGCAACACATACAACATGCTAAAGCTAACCAAGCTGTTGTTCCTGTCTGATCCCAAAGGCGAATATATGGATTATTACGAACGAGCTTTGTATAACCATATTCTATCGACTCAAAATCCGGATCATGGAGGCTTTGTCTATTTCACCCCGATGCGCCCCGGACATTATCGGGTGTATTCGCAACCGGAAACGAGTTTCTGGTGCTGTGTGGGATCTGGCTTGGAAAACCACACTAAGTACGGTGAAATGATTTATGCTTACAGCGATGACGACTTGTATGTCAATTTGTTTATTCCTTCAAAATTAAGCTGGGAAGAAAAACAAGTGGAGGTCGTTCAACAAACCGATTTTCCCGATCAGGAAACAACCCAATTTACGATCAATCCAAAAGAACAACAGGTGTTTGCCTTGAATATTCGTTATCCCTCGTGGGTGAAAAAAGGAGAATTGAGCGTCACGATAAATGGAAAAGCAATTGATTTTCCTGCGCAGCTGGGTGAATACATAAGGATAAGCAGGAATTGGAAAAAAGGCGATGTGGTCGAAGTAACAATGCCCATGCACACCCACGTTGAACAATTACCTGATGGCGAAGCGTACTACACAATTTTACACGGTCCCATTGTGTTGGCTGCAAAAACGGATACTGCCGATATGGAGGGTCTATATGCCGATGATAGCCGGGGAGGACATATCGCTCACGGCGAGAAATATCCGTTGCAAGATATGCCGGTGATCATTAGCGAATCGGATGCAGTCGTTGGTGAAATCCATCCTGTTGCTGGAGAGGCTTTAACTTTTACTATTGATAATCTGGAACCGAAAAAGTATGCCGATCTGAAATTAATTCCTTTTTTCCGCCTTCATGAATCACGCTATGTAGTTTATTGGCAAGTGGAAACTGCGGAGAAATATGAGAAAATGCAACAAGAGCTGGCTGCCGAAGAAGCGGCCGAGCGACAATTGGCTTCACAAACAATCGATTTGGTTTTTCCGGGAGAGCAGCAACCCGAGTCCGACCACTTTATTGAAAGTGAAGAATCCCAAATTGGTGTAAATCAGGGACGCCATTGGCGCGATGCCCGGGGCTGGTTTAGCTATCAGTTAAAAGACGAAAAGAAGGAAGCAAAGAAGCTTCGCGTAATGTATTTTGGCCTGGACAACAACAGCCATTTTACTATTCTAGTGAATGGTGAGCTGATTACTGAAGTTAATCTTGATGGAAGCAAAGGCTTTGAATTTTTTACTGAGGACTATGCCATCCCGGCTGAAATCGCAGGGCAATCCGATGGTAAGTTGAGAGTTAAGTTTGAAGCAAAGGAAGGCTCAAGCGTTGGTGGTGTGTATGAAGTGCGCTTGATAAAGTGACAAATCTGCAATTTCAGGCTTGTCTTTTTCAATAAACCTTATGCGTGGAATAACCGTGGTGCGAACAAAATGAAAGTCTGGTTGCCGAAAGACTGATAAAGAGGCACGAGATGCCATATCCATAATAATGAAAGCCTGATGAAAACAATTATGTTGTATCCCATCAGGCTTTTTATTTCACTATTAATCGTTTATCTTAATTCTTACTAGGAACTTGATTGAGTCACAATTTTTAGCGGACATCTTTCCGGAGCGTATTTGGCTATAATGTCAATCAAATCCTGTCTCCGGATTGGTTTTGAAATATAGTCGTCACAACCTTCTTCAAAAGCCTTTCTTTTGTCCGATTCCATGGCATAAGCTGTTTGCGCTATGATTGGCAGGTTGGGACGAAACTTTTTAATTTCATTCGTTGCTGTGTAGCCGTCCATTACCGGCATGCGAATATCCATGAGCACCTGATCGAAATTCGGATTTTCCTGACACATTTTCACAGCACTCAAGCCATCTTTGGCTCGATACAGTTTAATGTTAAATTCGCTGAGAGATTCGACAAGATACAAGAAATTAAACTCCTCGTCTTCGGCAACCAATATGTGAATTAGATTTTCAGACATACTTATGCTTTCTGTTGTTAATATTAAAGTGCTTTGAATATACTGGATTCAATTGTTATAGCCAATTTTTGGACAAAAATAGTTCGAATTAGAGGGAATTCCTACGAATGAAATCGAAAGGACTTTTGATTCGACGGAAATTCTGGCTGAGAATCATTTCAGCAGCGAGCTGTCCAATTTGGTTGTGATTGGTTGAAATGGTTGAGATGCCGTCACTCAGCAACTCTTTTACCGGACTTTCGTTGTACGAGAGGATGCCAATATCTTTTCCGGCAATCCAATTCTTGGGTTTGATAAATTTTAAAAGCTCAAACAAATCATTATCCGAAATCAGAATGTAAGCTTCGTTTTGCTTAATGTCTTTGTGTTCCAGCGAGTCGAAAATTTGGCAATTAAAATTATGAATTTGACTGAAGATTGTAAATCCCCGACTAATGAATTGCGAATAATATTCATTCTTAGGGAAAACAAGATTCAGCTTTTTGTATTTCTTTAATAGATCAATTGCTTCACCCAAAGCATTCAAAATATCTTTGTCGTACTCCTGATAAACTACCGGATAGTTTTTTAATTCATCCAGATTTTTGTCAATAATTAAAACTTTTTCCTTCGGAATTGTTTTGATGACCTGGCTAACATTAGCCTGTTCATTTCTGAAATGTGGCAGGATAACAAAGTAGTCGTAATTGCTGAGGTTATTGTTGATAATGTTTTCAAACTCTGCGATATCATAATTGTATATGAACACATCCACACTGCCTTTAGCTCCAATTGTATTTACAAATGACGAATATAAACTCCTTTTGTAGTTACTCAGTTTGTTGAAAATCAGGGCAATCTTAAGTTTCCGGCTTACTGTTGTTTTATTCACGTAGTAGCCTTTGCCTCTGACGGCTAATAAAACTCCCTTTTTTTTAAGATGAACGTAAGCTTTTTCCACCGTATCTCTGGAGAGCAGCAGTTCTTCACTTGTTTCGTTGATGGATGGGATACGTTGACCATGTTTGAATATTCCAGCTTCAATATCTGAAATGATAAGCTCTTCCACCTGTTTGTATTTTGGAACTTCAGAATCAGAATCTATCCTGGAAAATTGAGTCATTGTCTTTTAGATTGCAAAAGTTAAGTTGTGCACGATCAAAGTGTAAAAATAAGAAATCCATCATTTAACCGAAGTATGTCTTCAAAATAATTTATCGAAGCCGATTTCAATAATAGTAGGTTTAGCTAAAAAAGAGGTATTTTCGTTTAGCACGAACAATTATACTGAAATGAAATCATATCAAATTCTCTTTCTGCTTCTTTTAATTAGCATATCGGTTTTTCCTCAGAGCGAAGAAAATGAACAATCAATAAAAAGCGGATGGAACTTTGGAGCATTGCCGGCAATTACTTTCGATAACGATTTGGGTTTTCAGTACGGGGCTTTTGTTAATTTATTCGATTATGGCGATGGCAGCCGCTATCCAAACTACGAGCATTCTCTTTATCTTGAAGTATCGCGTTACACCAAAGGCAGCGGCGTGTATCGGTTTTATTATGATTCTGACCAATTAATAAAGGATGTTCAAACGTCAATGGACCTGAGTTATTTAACCGATCAGACTTATGATTTTTATGGATTTAACGGTTACGATGCCGTCTTCAATAGAAATTGGATTGATGAAGATGCTGCAGACTACAGAACACGAATGTTTTATAAATACGACCGTAAATTATTTCGCTGGAAAATTGACTTGCAGGGGAAAATAGCCACCGGGCGGTTTCGTTGGATCGCCGGTTTTAATTTCCTGAATTTTAAGATTGACAAGGTCAAACTGGAAAAATTAAATGAAGGGAAAAGTGGTTCTGATGTTTTGCCTGATGTGCCCGGCTTGTATGAACACTATATTGATTGGGGCATTATAAAAGAGGAGGAAGCTGATGGCGGTTTTGTGCCAACTTTTAAAGGTGGTTTGGTTTGGGATACCCGCGATAATAAGCCCAATCCGATGAAAGGCATTTGGGCTGAAGCCGTATTGTTGGTATCGCCAAATATTTTGGGAGCTGAAAGTTCTTTTTCAAAATTGAGTTTAACGCATCGTCAGTATTTTACAATTATTCCGGATGATTTATCCCTGGCTTATCGGATAGCCTGGCAAACAACCTTATCGGGCAATGTGCCTTTTTATTATCAGTCGCAGGTAATCACTTCTGTTATGAAAGGAGCTACATCCGAAGGGCTGGGCGGCTCAAAAACGCTTCGCGGAATACGAAGAAACCGAGTGGTTGGTGACGGTGTCCTTCTCGCAAATGTTGAATTACGTTGGAAGTTTGCCCGTTTTCAACTTCTAAATAATAATTTCTACCTCGGCCTAAATGGGTTTGTCGATTTTGGCCAGGTAACCGATAAGATTGAATTTGTCAATCCTCTTTCTCCCGAGATGTCATCGATTCGATATGCTGATTATTTTGAAGATCATGCTGAACAGATGCATATTTCCTATGGCGCAGGTTTGCGAATTGCCATGAATCAAAACTTTATCATTGCACTGGATTATGGGATAGCTGCAGATGAACGGGATGGCGATTCCGGATTCTACATGGGACTGAATTATCTCTTTTAATAATATGAATGTCTGCACATTTACCGATATAGTTCTTCATGTCGTCAAGTGTTGTCATTCCTTGTCATTGGTTTGATGACAACTTAATGACCGCCTAAATGACCATCGAATGACTTAACACGACCTTAGGAAAACTCACGGATAATCAATGTCGTAGTTGTACCGACGAAGGCGTCAAAATATCAAAATCCACTCAGAAAGTAAGCGATGGCAACACCAATATAATTTCCAAAGGCATAGCCCAGAATACCAACCGTCAGGCCGGAAATAATGATCTCTTTGTTTTTTAAAGCTCCGGCAACAACCGGCACAAATGGGGGAGAATAGGTGAGGGCTGTGATGGTAATTATGGTCGTGTCGGAGTCCACTTTAAAGATCCACGACAAGAAAACATGGATAATCATAGATCCAAAAACAGCCATTGTAACAAACAGGAAGAGATACAAGAAATCGATCTGAAACATGCTGCTCAAATCGCCCATACTTGCTACTACCAGCGAAAACACAATAATAAAGTACATCCCAAGCTGAAAGGTTTTCTTAAGGTGGTTGACAATTTTTATGGAGCTGAAAATAAGTCCCAGCGTTGTGATGGATAAAATGACCGTTACCATTTGAGCTGATTTTGGCACGAGCAAACTGAGTCCGCCTGATATCGCAAATATTACAATTGATAGCCCCAATGCTTTGAGCAAATGCATTACTCCATTTTTAGTCAGCATTTTGCTATAGTTGTCCATACTCTCATCTTTAACATCAACTTCTTGACTACGTTCTTTTGATGAGTATTTGAAACGCGGAAGAAACAAGTTGAATACTTGTTGGGCTGCAGTCATTAAAAAGGTTAGGCAGATGGCTCCAAGCATCATGTCGTAGGTGTGAGTCAGAATGAATATGTTGGGACTAACATCAACTGCGGTGCTGATGGCTGCCAGGTTTGGCGTGCCTCCGGTGTAAATTCCAACCAACATACCCGAGACTTTCCATGCTTCAGCTATTTCATTTTTAAATAGGAAGAAGCCAGCGAAAATTACAATTAGCAACGATACCATGGCCAAAATAAGTGAGAGCAGTGCGCCTTTAGCTTGCTTGATCCACTGTTTTATATCAAGCGAAAACAGTAGCAGAGGGATAGCCAGCGGAATGACAATGGTGATGATGATATCTTGAATGCCGGCAACATGGTTTGCAAGAAGGTCGTTGGGAGAAATTAATCCCTGAGCTAATAATTCGTTTGTCTGTTCCTGCGGAAGACTGGTCTTTCCTGCCAGAATTGTTTTAAAGGCAACTGATGCTCTGGGTAAAATACCACTATTACCAGCAACTAATCCGATGATGTAGGCCAAAACTACTGCTCCAATCTTATTCAATAATTTTGAAATTTGCGTCAGATAAAGCAGAAGAATTGGCAGACCAAAATACAAAACAATCAATACAATTCCTGGAATCATAAACTAGACGGATTAGTTAGCACGCAATCAAATATAGAAAATGTTTTGTCATTTGATTTCTGGCGATGGTTTAGGCTTGGTAAAAGTCTTATCAAATCGTCGGATTTTAATATTGAGATAAGCCATCAGAATACTCATAAACGGGCTGATAATATTGAAAAAACAATAAGGGAGATAATCAAAAGTGGCGACACCCAATATCCGAGCTTGTGTTGCTCCTCCGGTGTTCCAAGGGATAAGAACTGACGTGACCGTTCCGGCATCTTCAAGCGTTCGGCTAAGCACTTCGGGTTTCAAGCCTTTATCTTCAAAAGCTTTTCGGTACATTCGCCCGGGCACAACAATCGAAATATATTGGTCTGATGCTGTTGCATTAAAAAACAAGCAAGTCCCGGCAGTTGATGCCACCAAAGAACCGGTCGATTTGGCCATCTTCATAATTGGGCGGGTAATTCGAGAAAGCAGTCCGCCGGCTTCCATAATTCCTCCAAAAACCATGGCGGAAAGGATCAGCCAAATAGTGTCGAGCATCCCGCGCATCCCGGTGGTGTGCATCAATCGGTTCACACTGTCATTCGAAGTTGAAATGGATACTTCTCCAAACATCGATTGCATAAAGCTGATATATGAGGCTTTGGGGTAGTCAATGCCTTGCCCTGCTATCTCCTGAATAATTGCCGGTTGAAAAACCACAGCTGCCATTCCGCCTAACAAAGTTCCAATCATTAACGATGGGATGGGCGGAACCTTTAGAATAATGATAACGAAAAGAATAACTGGCACTAGAAATAACCAAGGCGTTGTGTTGAAAGATTCTCCAATGACTGATTTTACTTGCTCAACATCGGAAACCGTTTCGCTAAAATTGTAATTAAACCCAATAACTAAAAACAGAATCAGGGTAATGAGCATGGTTGGAACGGTGGTCCACAGCATGTATCGGATGTGGGTAAACAAGTCGGTTCCAGCCATGGCCGGAGCAAGATTTGTCGTGTCACTCAGGGGCGAAATTTTATCACCAAAGTAAGCACCCGAGATAATGGCTCCTGCAACAACAGGGTTGCCAATTCCAATGGCATTGCCAATTCCCAGCAAAGCCACTCCAATTGTTGCAATCGTTGACCATGAGCTTCCTGTTGAAACGGAAACTAATCCACTGACGACGACCGCTGTAAATAAAAAAAGTTTTGGGTTAATAAGATCCAGCCCGTAGTAGATCATTGTGGGTACAATTCCGCTAGCCATCCAGGTTCCTGCCAGCGAACCAATAAGCAGAAGTATGAGCATAGCCGGCATGGCAGACCCAATCGTTTTTACAACTTGCTTGCTTGTCGATTCCCATTTTTGTCCGTTTCGCCTAACAATTATACCCGCAACAGTTGCAGCCAGCAACAAGGCTATTTGGTTCGATCCGGCAAGTGTATCTTCAAAAATGAATACATTAAGGGTGAGTAGAATAATCAAACAAATAATAGGAAGCAAGGCTTCAGCCAGGTTGGGAGTACTTTTCATAAAACAATATTGGGAGGCATTAATTAGTTATAAATAACGGAATAAAAGATAAAATTGTGAAATTTGGGGTAACATTTAGGCCTCTTTGGGGGATATATACTAATATTGGAGGATTATTTCCAGATTTGTTACAAAAGTCACATCTTTGAAAGGGCTGAATTAACGTTAAGAAATAGGTGGTGTGACTCAGGAATTAAAAACTATGCGGATCAAATTGAATAAATTTTTCATTTATACTTTTTTACTATTGTCAACAGTTGTGCTTTCGCAGGAGGTATTTGCAAAATCAGACGACTTTTTTGTTGTTACCGGCCGTTTAAGTACTGATGATGGCAATAATGACGATATTCAGGTTCGGATAACTAAAAATGGTATTGAGCAACAGCTTTTTACCCCACCTAAGAGCGGTCGTTTTCGATTTGAATTTGAATACAATAACCAATTTGATGTGACCTTTTCTAAGGATGGCTATTATAAAAAGACGATTGTTGTTTCAACGCATGTTCCGCAAGAGGTTTTAGATGAAAACAGCGATTTTCCTCCTTTTCAGATTGAGGTTTCGCTGGTAAAGGAAATTCCTGGTGTCGATAAAAGTTTTACTAATAAGGCGGCCGGGCGGGTGTTTTACAATGCCAATATCGATAATTTTGATTCTGAAGTGTTTTTCTCCGATATTCAGTTGGAAGAGCAAGCTGAAACGGCTCGTTCGCAAGAACAAGAGCTTACCGAAGAGCAACGTGCTGCACTTGCTCAACGTGAAGCTGATTATAAACAATCGATAGCAGAAGCTGATGCTTTAATGCAAGCTCGAAAATATGAGGAGTCGCTTGCAAAATATCAGAATGCTAAAGGCTTATTTCCTGAACGGCCATATCCACGTGATCGGATTGCCGAGCTACAGGATTTAGTAAATGCGCTGAAAATCGCCGAACAACGCCGCCGCGAGGCTGACAAAGAATATTATGCCAAAATAGAGCAGGCTGACAATTTGATGGCACAGGAAGCTTATGAGCGTGCTAAGGCGGCCTACGATGAAGCTTTGATCCTGAAGCCGGAAGACTCCTATTCGCTCGGGCAAATAGCGAAAGCGAATGAGATGATCAAGCAACGCGAAATTGATTTGCAGTACAATCAGGCTATTTCCGATGCTGAAAACTTTTTTAGTACGGGCGAGTTTGATCGGGCAAAAGAATCTTACCAACAAGCTCTTCTGCTCAAGCCAGAAGAATCAGCTTACATCAATGCCCAAATACAAAAGGTCGACAATGAAGTTTTACGCTTGGCCGAATTAGCACGAAAAGAGCAGCAGTACAATAGCTATATGGACGACGGAGAGAAGGCTTTGCGTCGCGAAAGATATAACGAAGCTTTGGTTGCTTTCCGTCAGGCATTAAATAATAAACCAGACGATTCACTGGCAGCAGGGCGTATCGGAGAGGTTGAGAATATAATACTTCAAATTGAGACCAAAGAACGCTATGACGAACAAATAGTGAATGCTGATCAGGCTTTACGCGACGAAAATTTAGCGCTAGCGAAATCGCTTTATACCGAAGCTTTGTCTCTTATTCCTGATCAGGATTATCCCAAAGAAAAAATTAGTGAGATCGACCAGCAGTTAGCCTTACAGGAACAGTTTAAGCAGCTTGTCAATCAGGGCGACCAGCTTTTAGCTGCAAAAAATTACGAGCAAGCCAAGCAGGTTTTCGAACAGGCGCTGCAGATCCAGGAAGATTCATCGGTCAGGGAAAGACTAGGGGAGGTTGAAAGCCAGCTTGCCCGTATCGCTCTGGATAATGAGTATGCTGATTTGCTAAAACGTGCTGATGCGTCCAAAACAAACGAAGAATATGAACTTGCCAAAACGCTTTATACCGAAGCCCTGGCATTAAAAGATGAAGCGTATCCGACTCAGCAAATTGAGCAAATTAACGACGAGTTGGCTCGTATTGATGCTGAAAGGCAATTGGAACAGCAGTTTGAAGAAACCCTGGCTAATGCGGAATCTGCTTTTGCAAGAGAAGATTATCTTTCAGCTTTGGAAGCTTTTAAAGCAGCTTTAGCCTTGAAAACCAATAACCAGTTGGTTAAGGATCGCATTAGTCAAACAGAAGAAATGATCCTTCAGGTGCAGAAGAAACAGCAGTATGATGATGTAATGGCCGAGGCTGCACAAGCTTTTGACAGAAATGAGTTGGAGCAAGCAAAAGCTTTGTATCAACAGGCATTGGAGATTCTTCCCAATGAGACGCTACCTCAGACTCAACTATCGATAATTGATCAGCGAATAAAAGAAGAGCAAGAAAGATTGGCTGCACTTGAGCGGGAAAGACAGCGAAATTATGAAACAGCCGTTCAAAGAGGGGATAGTTTGTTGAACCTTGACGACTATGAGCCAGCCAAAGCAGCTTATCAAAGTGCATTGTCAATCAAACCTGAAGAGAGCTATCCGAAAGAAAAAATTGCAGCGATTGAAGGCCTGATTGCCCAGTTGGAACGGTTAACTGCGGCATATAATAAGGCCATTGAAGAGGCGAATAGATTGGCAGAACGGGAAAATTACGAGTCAGCGAAAGAGAAATACCAAGAAGCACAACAGTACCTTCCAAATGAAGAATATCCGAAACGTCAGATTGCGCAAATTGATGAAATTTTGGAACAAATTGCCGCGGATAAAAAAAGGGAAGCCGATTTTCAGGCCGCAGTTCAGGCCGCAGATTCTCTGTTCGTTCTCGAAGAATATGAGGCATCCAAAGCAAAATTTCAAGCTGCCTTAACAATTAAAGCCGGAGAAACTTATCCGAAGCAAAAGATAACTGAAATAGATCAAATTTTAGCAGAATTGGAGCGACAACGGATCGCGGCAGAGGTTACTCGCAAGGCATACGAAGAAGCTGTTCAGCGAGCTGATCAAAAACTGGCACAGAAAGAATATTCAGCCGCTAGGTTCGACTATGAAGAAGCCCTGAGTTTATTACCTGACGAAACTTATCCGAAAGAGCAGATTGCTGAGATCGCCAGGCTCGTGGCTCAGGAAAAAGAGCAGGCATACCAGAAGGCGATTGCCTCAGGCGACCAGCTATTTCAAAATGAAACATACAGTGAATCAAAAAGCGCTTACAACGATGCACTGAAAGTTAAGCCTGAAGATCCGTATGCTTTAGCTCAAATTGAAAAGATTACAACTCGATTGGAGCAACTGGCTCAAGATCGGTTGCAGCGCCTGAAGATGGAAAAGGAGTATAACGAAAAGCTTAAAGATGCTGAGTTGTTGTTTAATAATTCCCAGTTTGTTGAGGCCAAAGGAAAGTATGAACAAGCAAGTACGATTAAGCCCGACGAAGAATATCCGGTAGCTCAAATCGCAAAAATTGACAGCTTACTTGCCGATCTTCAAAAACGAAAAGAAATTGATCAGGAATATACCCAGTTGGTTCGTCAGGCACAAAATGCTTTTAATAGCGACCTACTTCAAAATGCCTTGTCATTATATGAAGAAGCGGCTTCACTTAAGCCGGAAGAAGTATTGCCGAAAAAACGAATTCCCGAAATTAAAACGATTATTGCTCAGCGTGAGGAATTAGCGCGTTTGAATGCCGAGGAAGAAGCACAACGTCAGGCTATTTTGAAAGCCCAACAAGAAAAGTACGATGCCGCGCTGGCCAATGCTCAAACTGCATTTGACGATCAGGAGTATATAGAGGCCAGGGGTTTTTATGTTGAAGCACTTAATGTTTTTGCCGACGAACAATTTCCGAAAGACCGAATTGAACAGATTGACCTTTTGATTGAGCAACAAAAACAGGCACAATTAGAACAGGAACAACAAGCAATTCAAGATTCTTTAAAAAGGGTGCAAGAACTTGCTTATGAGCGTGCCTTTGCTGATGCCGAGCGATTGGAGGAAGAGGAACAATTTGAATCCGCAGTAAGTAGTTTTGGTAAAGCAAAAGAGATTCTACCTTCTAAAGCACCAATTGTTAATGCCCGGATTGATCAAGTGCAGGAAAAAATGCGACAAAAGCAGGCGTTGGAAGCAAATTATGCTGCGGCCATAAAAGAAGCTGATAAGCTGTTCAATCAGGAAGAATGGAATGATGCCCAGGTGAGGTATGAAGAAGCATTGACCTATAAGCCGGAGGAGGCTTATCCGAAAGAGCGTATACAGTTTATTAACGATAAGTTGGGCGATATTGAAAACCGTTATGCTGAAGCAATTCGGGAAGCCGACCAATTATTTGGTTCAGAAAGTTGGGTTGAAGCCAAAACAAAGTACAACAGAGCGTTGGCTTTAAAACCGCAAGAGCAATATCCGATTGATCAAATTAAAGAGATTGACTTTCGATTAGCGCAAATTCAATTGGCTGAACAAGAGGCTAACCAAAAAGATCAGGCTTATCTGAACGCAATTGCTAAAGCGGAAGAAGCATTTGTGGACGATCAGCTGACCATGGCAATAGCAGGTTTTGAGAATGCCAAAACCATTAAGCCGGAAGAAACCTATCCTGATAAACGAATTGATGAAATTAATGCGCTGTTAGCAAAAAGAGCTCAACAAGCTGAAACGGCAAAGCAACTTCAGGAAATTGATCAACGCTACCAAAATGCGATTGATATAGCCGACAGGGAGTTTAGATCGACAAACTATGAGGAGGCGAAAGTTAATTACCAAGGTGCACTGGATATTAAACCAAACGAGAAATACCCGACAGAACAGCTTGTCTTAATTGAGAAACTGCTTGCCGAACGGGAGGCTTTAGCGGCGATTCCTCAAGTGCAGCCCGAAGAGAAATCCGTTGTTGAAAGAGTTCCGGTTGTGTCGTCAAGTCCCAGTGATCAATATGATTCATTTATTTCATCGGCTGACGAGAGTTATAATCAAGATGATTATAAAATAGCCCAATATTTTTATCAGAAAGCATTGACCGAGCGACCAGATGAATCCTACCCGAAGGAACGATTGTCTGAAATTTCAGACAAAATCAATCAGTCGATGAATAAAAATGAGTTGGCAGATTACGATAGTGCCATTAAAAAAGCAGATGAAGCGTTTGCCGGAAAACAATATAATATTGCTAAGTTTTATTATTACAAGGCACTGGGCGTAAAATCATGGGAACAATATCCAAAAGATCAGATTCAAGAGATTCAGCGCTTGACCAATTCGTTGCTATCGCAAATAGAAGAAAAGAAATACCAAGACCTGATCGCCAAGGCGGATGAAGCATTTATCATGAAGCATTATGCCGTTTCCAGGGGCTACTATAACCAGTCACTTTCGGTTAAACCAGAGGAGCAATATCCTAAAATTCGTTTAAATGAGATTTCAGATTTGGTAAAACAGGAGTTAGCGAATGCCGATAATGAAGAATATCAGCAGTTGATTGCTGATGGAGATCAGGCAATGACATCCGGTAATTATAGCGTAGCTCGTTTTTATTATCAAAAGGCATTAGGTTTAAAACCCAACGAGAATTATCCGAAAGACCAACTTAACGCGATTAAAGAAAATTTAAGTAGCAGTGATGCGAATTAAAAGGGATAGGTGTGGTAAGAAAAAACGCAATGTAATTATGATGATGCAACGCGCTTATTAACGTGTTGCTCGAGAATTGAGGTTAACTCAGATTGACTAATCATTCCGTCGCTGACCCATTTCACATTTCCTTTCTTAAACAGGATAATCGTTGGGATTTGCTTAACCCGGTAATCTGAAGCGATAAAAGGATTTTGATCTACATTTACCTTGATAATTCGAATGCTTTCTTTGAAGTTGTTTTTCACCTTTTTTAAAATAGGGGGGATTTGCTTGCAAGGTTCGCACCAATCAGCGTGAAAGTTAACTAAAACCGGACGATCAGATTCAATTATTCGTTTAAAATGCTTACTCATTACTTGTTCCTCATTTCCTTAAACTCATTTTAATATCTTTTCCCATTTCAAACTTCTCATTTTTTAGAAGTCAGTTTATTATACACGCTTTAGCAAGTCTTTTTACAAGCTTGGTGAAACAACTTGTGAAAAAGCAGCTCTTTTGATAAAGATTAAGTTTGGTGATTTTTGGATTGACTAAATGTCGATTTATTTAGTGTAACAGTAGCCGAATTGTTTGGTTGTGAAACATCGATAGAAAAAAAAGATGCCCGATAGATTCTCTCAAAAATGAAAAGAGGTTGCCAACTAAATGACAACCTCTTCAATGAGCGGGAGACGAGATTCAAACTCGCGACCCTTAGCTTGGAAGGCTAATGCTCTATCAGCTGAGCTACTCCCGCAATTCGTTTTGAGTACACCGTTTTTGAGTTGTGAAACTCTGAAGCAATAAACTTAAAACTATTTTGTGGGGAGAGCAGGATTCGAACCTACGAAGACATAAGTCAGCAGAGTTACAGTCTGCCCCAGTTGGCCGCTTTGGTATCTCCCCATCAATATTTTCAAGAACTTTTTATTGAGCCGAATCTCAGATTCGAACTGAGGACCCCGAGATTACAAATCACGTGCTCTGGCCAACTGAGCTAATTCGGCAAAGTGGGTAAGCTACCTGTGTCGCACCGCTACAACCGCCTACCCTTGCTGCCTTCCGACCCTGGGGGGATTCAGCAGGAGCTGGTCGCACAGGACTTACCCGGCGACAAAAGTAGAAAAAAATGTATTTCCCACAAACGAAATCGACACTCTGAAGGATTTTTTTTTACTCGGTTTTTCTAACCAATTATCGATCAGGTGCATTCTTCAAAAAAAAATGTACAAACAAAACTACATCATTGTCATCTGTACTTCTGAAAAATCCAATATATTTGTCAATCACTAATCGAGTAGCTTTTATTATGGAACAAAAATCAACTTTCTGGAAGTCGGCAATGACCTATGGTATTTACCTCTCTGCTGCACTCATCTTGTACAGTGTCGTGTTATACGTTATGGGACAATCCACTAATGGAACATTGGCTCTTATTTCCTATGTTATTATGGGTGGAGGTATTTATTGGTGTCAGTTAAATTACCGGGATAAAGAGTTAGATGGTTACATCAATTACAACAAAGCCTTGGGGTTTGGAGTGGCGATTATGCTTTTTGCTGGTATTTTGAATTCTGTTTTTTCTTTGGTTTTGATGAAACTTGATCCAGGTATTTTGGAGCAAGCGCGTATTACTCAGGAAGAGGCCATGCTGCAGCAAGGGATGTCAGATGAACAGATTGAGATGGCCGGCGAAATAATGTCTAAGTTTCAAAATCCGGCGATCATGATGATCTCAGGCTTGCTTGGTTTCGCACTCATTGGATTTATTATATCTTTGATCACTTCAATTTTTATTAAGAAAAATGAAGACGAAAACGCTTTTGATGAAGCGATGGAAGATGTAAAATCTGAAGACTAATTGACAAGCAAACCATGAATATTTCTGTTGTAATCCCATTATTTAACGAAGAGGAGTCTTTGCCTGAATTGGCAGGTTGGATAAAAAAAGTAATGGATTCAAACCAATTTACTTACGAGATTATTTTGGTTGATGATGGAAGTACTGATCGTTCCTGGCAGGTAATCGAAGAGTTAAACGCTGCAAATCCCCACGTCAAAGGGATCAAGTTTCAACGGAATTATGGGAAGTCTGCGGCTTTGTATTCTGGCTTTGAATCAACAAAAGGCGATGTGGTGATTACCATGGATGCTGACCTGCAAGACAGCCCGGAGGAAATCCCGGAAATGTACCGTATGATTACCGAGGATAAGTTTGATCTGGTTTCGGGTTGGAAAAAGAAACGATATGATCCGATTCTGTCAAAAAATATACCCAGTAAATTTTATAATTGGATTGCCCGAAGAGCAACAGGGATTAAAATTCACGATTTCAATTGTGGATTGAAAGCTTATCGCAGACAGGTAATCAAATCGATTGAAGTGTACGGAGAAATGCACCGTTATATCCCAATACTAGCTAAGTGGGCTGGATTTAAGAAGATTGGTGAAAAAGTTGTGCAGCATCAGGAACGCAAATATGGAGTGACGAAATTTGGTGTTGAACGTTTTATCCGCGGACCACTCGATTTGCTTTCTGTTATTTTTATTTCACGGTTCAGTAAAAAGCCTATGCATTTGTTCGGTGTATTGGGAACCTTGGTTTTTTTAATCGGTTTTATTGCGACGTTGGTTGTAGGTGTGAATAAATTAATAGCCTTGTCACACCATGTTCCTGCACCAAAAGTAACCGATACGCCTTACTTTTTTCTGGCATTAACCGCTATGATTATTGGAACCCAACTTTTTCTGGCCGGTTTTATTGGTGAATTAGTTTCCCGAAATTCGGCTGAGCGAAACAAGTACCTTGTTGAAAAAGTCTTGGATTGATTGCCCACCTGTTTAAGAAATTGTGAATAGTGTTCGCATTAATTTTATTTCACGAGCGACCAGCCATATTACCAATAGCTTTGCAGCATGAATAAAATGCGGCATAACAATTTCCCTTTTGACCCTGCAAAATCGCCGGTGTTTTATGGATGGTTCATTATACTGTGGGGAACGCTGGGGGTTATCATGAGTATTCCCGGCCAAACGATGGGCGTCTCTACGTTTACCGACCATTTGATTGACGCTTTAAACCTTAGCCGAAACCAGTTAAGTACGGCTTATCTTTTAGGTACAATCAGCAGTTCGTTCATGCTAACAAAGGCTGGGAAATGGTACGATAAAATAGGAGCTCGGTGGCTCGGCGGCATTATTACAATTACTTTAGGATGCGTGTTGATCTATTTGAGCCAGGTCGATCGGATTGCATATAGCCTGGGGCGCATTTTTCAGATTGGAGATCTCCAGTTCTACCTAAGTTTTTTCATCATTATGCTTGGGTTCTTTTTATTACGATTTTCCGGTCAGGGAGTTTTAACCATGCTTTCCAGAAATATGATGATGAAATGGTTTGACCGAAAGCGTGGTTTGGTCAATGGCATCAGCAGTGTCTTTGTTTCGGTAGGGTTTGCCATTTCTCCGTTGGTGTTCGATTATTTTATTGAAACCTACAGTTGGCGGTGGGCATGGATTTTTTTAGCATTAATTGCAGGTTTTGGGTTTAGTTTGGTTGTGCTTGTCTTTTTTAGGGATAATCCTGAAGATTGTGGTTTGGAACCGGATGGTGAAAGTGTTGAGCAAGCTGAACGGCGAAGCAAGATAAAGCATAAAGCAGTTAAGCAATTTACCTTGAAGGAAGCACAGCGTTCATTTCCTTTTTGGGTTTTAGTTATCGCACTCTCCATGCAAGCTTTGTACATCACCGGTTTTACTTTCAATATCGTATCCATATTCGAATCGGCCTCAATGGACAAAACGATTGCTTTAGCCGTTTTTGTGCCGACTTCGGTTATTTCTGTTTTTATTTCACTAGCGGGCGGATGGTTAAGCGATCATATTAAGATGAAATATTTGTTGTTGGTCTTTTTAGTTGGTCAGATGATTTCAATGGTTAGCCTGGCTCTGCTATCTTCTGGCGTTCCATATGTATTTCTGATTATTGGAAATGGTATTGTTGGAGGACTTTTTAGTGTCTTGAGCTCTGTGGTTTGGCCTCGGTTTTATGGTCGTCAACATTTGGGTGCAATTAGTGGATTTGCCATGAGTGCGCTTGTTTTTTTTAGCGCTCTTGGACCATTAATGTTCAGTTTTTCCTTTACTCGCTTGGGCGCGTATTCATGGGCTGCATATATCTGTTTGTTCATTGTCGTGGTCAACTTTTTTGCAGCATTGAAAGCCGATAATCCACAGGAAAAACTCTCCGCTTAAATATCAGGGTTAAGTTAGGAGTTTGTATCTTTGACCGAACAACCAACAAAACCTAATTTAATGAATAATTATTCCCGATTATTTGTCGTGCTTTTTCTGTCTATCCTTTTTAATTCATGTCAAACCGAAAACAAAAGCGATTGGATTACCTTATTCAACGAACAAAATCTGGATGGGTGGATCGCCCATGAAAATCCGGAGTCTTTTAAGGTTGTCGATCGTGAATTGGTATGCCATGGGAAACGCTCTCATCTTTACTATCGCGGAGGTGAAAATCATGGAATTTTTAAAAATTTCGAACTTAAATTGAAAGTGAAAACACAACCTCATTCTAATTCAGGCGTATTTTTTCATACAAAAGAACAAGAAAAAAGTTGGCCGCTAAAGGGGTATGAAGTTCAAGTGAACAATAGCTATATTGGTTCGGAACAAAGCCCGGAACTACGGAAAACAGGCAGCTTGTACAACTTTAGAAATGTGTACTACCAATCAGCCAAGGACAATGAGTGGTTTGATCTAAGAATTAAGGTGGTTGAAAATCATGTTGAAATATTCGTGGATGGGCAGCAAGTCGTCAATTATATTCAGCCCGACAATCCGTACCGCGTAAAAAATGACAGCTATAAAGTAATTGATCGTGGACAAATTGCATTGCAGGCACATGATCCGAATAGTACCGTATCTTTTAAAAATATTAGACTGAAAGAACTTCCTGATGGTGAGAAGCTAAAACCCTCGGTTAATAAGGAGTGGGATACTCAGGTGACTAAGCTTCAAATGGCAAATTTTCCGCTTGTCGATTTTCACGTGCACTTAAAAGGGGGATTAACGGTGGAGCAGGCTGTTGAAAACTCGATGAAACTGGGAATCAATTATGGAATAGCTCCAAACTGTGGGTTGAAGTTCCCGGTTACCGATGATGAATCGTTGTACGCTTACATGGACACAGTGAAAGGGAAACCGATATTCAGAGGAATGCAGGCTGAAGGTCGTGAGTGGGTTACCTTATTTTCGGCTGAAGCGATTGCCGAGTTTGATTATGTGTTTACCGATGCGATGACGTGGACAGATAAAAAGGGCAGGCGAATGAGATTGTGGATTCCTGAGGAGGTTTTTATTGATGATGAGCAAGATTTTATGGAGCAACTAGTTCGTAAAATTGAGGCCATTGTTTCGAAGGAACCCATTGATATTTATGTCAATCCTACTTATCTGCCTGAAAAAATAGCGGCCAAATATGATGAGCTTTGGACCGACGAGCGCATTGACCGAATCGTGAAAGTACTTGTTGAAAACAATGTTGCTCTTGAAATAAACAGCCGACTAAAATTACCTTCAGAAAAGATATTACAAAAAGCCAAAGATGCCGGGGTGAAGTTTTCATTCGGAACCAATAATGTTACTCCTAATTTTGGAAGGTTGGACTATAGTCTTGAAATGATAGAGAAATTGGGTTTGACTTACAAAGATATGTTTTTGCCAAAACCAGATGGGTCTAAACCTGTTCAGACTAAGGGCTTGCCAGCTGAAATTACCGGTTGAAATTATTGGGGTGTCAATGGTGTATTTCCCATCATTCCTTTAAGCTCGACTGATCTTTTAATCAGCTCAACAACGTTGCTTGGAGTAAAAGCCGATACATTGATGGTTAAATCGTAATTTTCTACAGGGTGATTTTTGTTCAGGTAATGTTTTCGATAAGTTTGTCGTTTCATTTCTGTTTCAGCTATCTGTTTATTTGCTTCATCGCGTGAGATCGCTCTTTTTGCAGCTATTTTATCAACTCTCCATTTCAAAGGTGCCTCCAGCCGAATATGCAACGACTGTTCAATGTCGCGTGTAATAAACTCGCCACCCCGTCCAAGAATAATGCAGCATCCATCAACCGCAAAGCTTTTAATTACCTCTTTTACAGTTTTCAGGATAACGCGATTGCTTTTGTACATTTTTGTATTGAAAGCTTCCAGAACTTCATCGAAGGTATTGTGTTCTTTTGTGGTAAATAAGCGGTCGACTTTATTCGGAGAAAGCTCCAATTCCTGTGCGCTTTTTTGAAGAATTTCTTTGCTGATTACCTGCCATTCTTTGCAAAGGCCGAAGTCATCCATAGACTCGGCAAGCATTTGCGCGATGTACAGGCCACCACAGCCAGCCTGCCTCGAAATTGTAATTACCGGTCCAGCATTGGGCGTGAGTTTGGCTTTTGGGTTTGATGTATCTCCAAAGCGCTTATTCATGTAATTAAGTAGCGAATTTTCCATTATTGATCAATTTTACCGATTATTTTCTTTTACGTTCTGGGTTTACTTTCAGTTATATGTTTATCGATATTAATTAATTCAGTTGCTTTTTTGTACTTTATGCGTTTAAGGTGTAAAATATCATGAGAACAGACTGTTTAAGTTTATATCTTCACATTTCAACCAAAAACTTGTAATCATGTTTAATCGCGAGGTCTATATAGAAAGAAGGAAGAAGCTGAAAACAAAGGTAAAAGATGGAATTGTCTTGTTGTTGGGAAATAACGAAGCTTCCATGAATTATCCGGACAACACCTATCATTTTCGTCAGGATAGTAATTTTATATATTTCTTCGGCTTAGATTTTCCGGGATTAGTAGGTTTAATCGATGTGGAATCGGGAGAAGAAATGCTGTTTGGAGATGATTTTACAATGGACGATATTATTTGGATGGGGCCGCAGGATAGCATGCAAGAGAAAGCTGTGCACGTAGGTGTAAAAAAGGCCATGCCTTTTAAGAAGCTATTCGATAGTGTTCAGGAAGCTATTTCCAGAGGACGAAAAATTCATTTTACACCGCCCTACCGGGGCGATAATAAATTATTATTGCACGAATTAACCGGAGTTTCAATTGGTCATTTACAAAAAAAGGCATCATTGGAACTGATTAAAGCGATTGTTGATTTACGCTCGGTAAAAGATGAGCTTGAAATTGAAGAGCTTAAAAACGCTGCCGCTGGCGGTTACGAGATGCATGTGGCTGCAATGAAAATGGCACACCCCGGGGTGTGGGAACAGAATATAGCCGGAGTTATTGAGGGAATCTCATTGTCGAATGGAAATCCTCCTTCTTTTCCGATTATTCTATCACAAAACGGGCAAACCCTGCACAATCACGTTCATTCCAATATACTGGACGAAGGCAGACTTTTGTTGGTTGATGCCGGATCGCAAACCGGTAATTACTATGCTTCTGACTTTACAAGAACGTCTCCTGTTGGCGGTAAGTTTAGCCAAAAACAACGCGAAATTTATGAGCTTGTTTTAGCGGCAAATAATCGCGCAACTGGGTTGTCAAAACCGGGTGTCAGTTATTTGTCAATTCATCTTGAGGTGGCCAAAGTGATTGCTAATGGACTAAAACAGCTTGGAATAATGAAAGGAGATGTTGATGAGGCCGTTCAGGCGGGAGCTCATGCTTTGTTTATGCCACACGGGCTTGGTCACATGATGGGACTTGACGTACATGATATGGAGGATCTCGGACAAATTCATGTTGGTTACGACGATGAAATCAGACCGGTGAATCAATTTGGAACTTCGGCTTTGCGCCTTGGGCGTCGACTACAGGAAGGATTTGTGATCACCAATGAGCCGGGTATTTATTTTATTCCAGCCTTAATCGAAAAATGGAAATCAGAAAAAGTAAATGCTGATTTCATCAATTTCCAGCGACTAGAGGAATATGCCAGTTTTGGAGGCATTCGGTTGGAAGACGATTTATTGATTACCAACGATGGGGCCGAGTTGATTGGAGATCGCATTCCAATCAATCCGGAGGAGGTTGAAAAGATCGTTTGTGAAGGAGCTAAATGATGTAATACTGTACATAAGTCTCTAGTTTATAATGATTCCATTTTTTTTTGAAGAAGCCCACAAATCATTGCAATTTTAGTATCTTGTCGTGATTTTTAGGCTTGTTTGTATATGAAAGAAAAGAATAGATTAGCTTACCGGGAGACACTTCAACAAGTTCTGAAAAGTCAGGTTGAGATTAGTAAAGTAGAGTATATCAGAGATTTATTGGCCTCAATGTCTTCAATTGTGTGCATTTTAAATCACTATAATCAAGTCGTTTTTTCTAACGAAAACATGCTTGAGAAATACAACCTCGATCTGGAAAAACAGATTATAGGTATACGCCCCGGAGAGGTTTTTAAGTGCGTGAATGCGGTGAATAGTACAGGCGGTTGCGGTACAACTGAAAAATGTGAGTACTGTGGAGCCAAAACTTCATTTGATGATGCCTGGGAGACAAAAGAGAAGATTGTGCGCGAGTGCCGGATAGTTTCGAAAAAAGAACGGCTCTCTCAGCAGTTTGATTTTGAGATAACAGCCACTCCAATTCATTTTGACAAAGAGTACCTGATTGTTTCTATCAAAGATGTGACTGAAACAAAACGAAAAGCTTTATTGGAGCGAATATTTTTTCATGATGTGTTAAATATTGCTGGCGGACTGAGTGGCGTGCTGGAAGTTCTTCCTATGCTGGAAGATAAGGAGAAGGAGGAGTACTTGGATATTGCACGCTTGTTATCCGGCCAAATTGTTGATGAGATTAAGGGGCAGCAGCAAATGTTGAGAGCTGAAGCAGGAGAATTAGAGGTTGAGCTTAAGGAAGTTAATATTCAAAATTTATTGAATGAGTTAGCTGGCCAAATTCGATTCAATGATGTTGCCCGGAATAGAAAGATTGACCTTGTAGACGAGACTAACTCTGAGATTATTAAAACGGATCGTACGATCCTTATCCGGGTGCTTGTCAATATGATGAAGAATGCGATGGAAGCAATAGAGGAAGGTGAACGCATTGGCTTGAAAGCTGAAGATAAAAATGGGTTCGTTCGTTTTAGCGTTCATAACAATACCTATATTCCCCGGGAAATTCAACTGCAAATTTTCCAACGGTCGTATTCAACTAAAGGAAAAAACCGGGGAGCTGGCACTTATAGTATGAAATTACTTGGCGAACGGTACCTAAAAGGAAATGTAGGCTTTACGTCGACACGCAAAGGTGGAACCTCGTTTTATATTGATTTAAAGCAAGATAGTTAACGACGATTTGGTTTCTCGGATGAAGCTCTCAGGATCAACCGCAGCGATTGGTCGAAGGTGAAGTATTTCCACAGCCAGTTGACGAAGATTACCAAGCGGTTTTTTACTCCTACAATCGACATCAGGTGAACGAACATCCAGGTGAGCCAAGCCAAAGATCCGCTGAACCGAAAGAAGGGTAAATCAACTACTGCACGATTACGTCCGATTGTAGCCATCGAACCTTTGTCCTTGTATTCGAACTTTATCCAATTTTTTGATTCTTGTTTGTTGATCAGATTTTTTGACAAGGTCGTTGCTTGCTGCAACGCAACCTGCGCAACCTGCGGATGACCCTTGGCATACTTTTCGGTCTCCATGTAGGCAATGTCGCCAATTGCGAAAACATTTTCCATTCCTTCAACCTGATTATAACGGTCTACTTTTATTCGATTGCCCCGAACAAGCTTGTTGGCCTCAATTCCTTCCGGCATTTGCCCTTGAACTCCGGCAGCCCAAATAAGAGTTTCTGTCTGGAAATTTTCATGATCTTTCAGTTCAACGGTTTGCCCATCGTAGTTAACGACTCTATGCGAAAGCATTACTTTAATGCCTAAATCTTCGAGGTATTTTTTTGCTTTTGCGCCCGACTCTTTACTCATACCGCCAAGTAGCTGGGGACTTGCTTCAATCAATGAGATCTCCATTGAGCTGAAATCCAGATCAGGATAATCTTTGGGCAGGATGTATTTTTTCATTTCCGCCAGAGCTCCGCATACCTCAACGCCAGTTGGGCCACCGCCAACAACCAACACACTTAGTAACTGCTTCAGTTCTTTAGGATCACGAATGGTGACTGCTTTTTCAAAGTTCAGCAAAATGCGGTTACGCAAATACAATGCTTCTGATACCGATTTCATGGGAACACCATTTTCTTCAAAGCATTTATTACCGAAGAAATTGGTTGTAGCTCCGGTTGCGATTACCAAAAAATCGTACCACATGGTTCCCAGCGAGGTTTCGATGATCTTTTCTTCTGTACGAATACGTTCAACGTTAGCAATCCGGATATGTACATTTTTTATTTTCTGAAAAACTTTTCGAAGGGGAAACGAGATTGAACTGGGTTCCAGCCCGGAAGTAGCCACCTGGTAAAACAAGGGTTGAAACTGATGATAATTATTTCGATCAACCAACACGATTTGAAAGTCATTTTTATAGAGCTTCCGGGCAAGTTTTAGTCCGGCAAATCCAGCACCGATAATAACAACTCGTTTTTTTCCTGTTTCTGGTATATTTACTGGCATCGTACTTTTTTGATTCAGAACAACGCCCTGTTCATATTGTTGAAGGGAATGCCTTAATTTAAAGGATTTTTAACGCTTCGTTTACAGGAAATTTGTCTTCCTCTTTCAAACGTTGTTAAGTGAAGTCTATATTGGTCGTTGCTTTTTTTGCTATTGTTTTTCAAAGAATTCATTCGCTTTTTGTAAGGCTAAATCGAAGCTTGACAAGATCAGGCCGCGGTCAAGTAATTCAACGATTTTATTTTGCTTGAGTTCTTTTAATACTTCGGAACGAACGCCGGAGAGTATTACAACAGTATGAGCTTGGTGCAACTCCTTAATAACATCCTTTAAATTGTGAATGCCTGTAGAATCAATAAATGGCACGTGGCGCATTCGAATGATCAGTACCTTCGATTTTTGTCCGGTCGTTTTCAAGGTGGAGCAATACTGCTTGGCTGATGCAAAAAAGAAGGGGCCACTGATCTCGTAAATGGCCAATCCGTCGGGGAGTGAACCGTAATTCTCCAGTACGTCGCTGTCTATTTCATTGGAAGTCTGCGTTCCTGCATCTGCCATTCTTTTCATGAATAAGAGAGCCGAAAGTACGATACCCACTTCAATGGCATAAGTCAAATCGACTAAAACGGTCAGAAAAAAGGTGACCAGTAGAATCAGAATGTCGAAGCCGGATCCTTTCAGAATAGAGACAAACGATCGCCATTCGCTCATGTTGTAGGCAACAACAATCAGGATTCCTGCCAGACAAGACATCGGAATAAGCTTAGCCCACTGACCCACAAATAGCATGATCAGTAAAAGAGTGATGGCATGCACTATGCCTGCAATGGGAGTGCGCCCTCCATTTTTAACGTTTGTTGCCGTACGAGCAATGGCGCCAGTGGCCGGAATGCCACCAAAGATCGGCGTAATTACATTGGCAATTCCCTGTGCAATTAATTCGGTATTGGAACGGTGGTTGCCACCAATCATACCGTCAGAGACAACGGCCGAGAGCAAGGATTCAATTCCTCCAAGCAAAGCAATGGTAAGCGCGGGAGCCAGGTAGTTGCTTAACTGAGTCAGCTCAATAGCTGGAAACGATAGCTTTATCGTTTTGGGGATGTCACCAAAAACAGTTTCGATGCTTGAAACCGGCAATTCAAAAAACTGAACCAAGGCAGTAATTAGAATGATGGCGACAAATGAGCCGGGTATTTTTGTGGTTACTTTTTTAAAGAAAATGGTAATGAGTATTGTTGAAGTAGTTAGGCCAATTGCCCACGGATTCGCAAGTTCAAGATGGGTGAAGTAAGTTGTCCATTTCGGAATGAACTCAGCGGGCAGTTTATCAATGGTCAATCCTAGCGCATCTTTTATCTGAGTTGTGAAAATCACCAATGCAATACCACTGGTAAAACCAACCACAAGAGGGTGGGGAATAAACTTGAGCAAAGAACCCAGTCGCAACAATCCAAACAAAATGAGGATGATGCCCGCCATCATTGTTGAAATCATCAGACCATCGAGCCCATGGGTTTGCAGAATGCCAAAAACAATGACAATAAATGCTCCTGTAGGGCCACCAATTTGTACCCGGCTTCCACCAAGAGCCGAAATAATTAGTCCGGCAACAATGGCTGTTATCAATCCTTTTTCGGGCGATACGCCTGATGCCACTGCAAAAGCAATGGCAAGTGGAAGTGCCACAATTCCTACAATAATTCCAGCAAAAAGATCTTTCGAAAATTGTTGTTTACTGTACCCTTGCTTCAATACACTATAAAGTTTGGGATGAAACAAATACTTCATAAAATGAACCGGATTTAAATTTGAAGCGACAAATGTAAACACAAATGGCTGTGGTTATTCCCGAGAACCGGAATATTTTCTGAAAATCGTGAGTTTATAACATTTGATCAATAAAAAAGGCCATCGACTCTTCGATAACCTTTCAACTGATATTGGTAAAAGCGGACTAGAACTTCCCGAATTTAAATACCAATCCTGCAGTTAAACCCTCCAGAATCTCCGGGTCGGTATATCGCATGTTAATAGCTGATGTAAATCGATAGCTTGCAGTGGCTGCCATTCGAAAGTGCCGCATGATATTGAACTCCAATTCCACAGCAGGTTCAAATACCCAGTACACATCGCTTCGGTCGTTGGTCGACCACCAGTAATCCCAGTTGTTATGATGCTCCACATAGGCAATTCCTCCCAATCCGAATAATACCGGAAATGATAGATGTACCGGTAGTTTCGATCCGAGAATGGGCTCAATAAATAAACCGCCATAGCCGCCTGCTAAGTTGTAGTCCAAATTATTATCGAATACATTGTCGTAGTTAATGTCGTTTACAAAGCCGTAACCACCCAGCCCGATGGCAAGTGAGTGGTTGATAATCCACGCGCCACGCGCCCCCATTATAATAGCGTCTTTATGATCGATTTCGGTATACGAAACGCTGATTGCACCATATCCGCCATTTGATCTTCTTTTCGAAAAAATGGTTTGAATTTCATCCTCATCCTCATAGCGGGTGTAGTTCTGCGCAATAGCCATTTCGGCAATTAAAATCATGCTGAAAAGTATAATTAGTTTGTTCATTGTCTGTTGTTTAATTGTTATTTAAAAGATGTATTTGATGGTAAAGGCAAAATCAAAGGGGTGGAGTTGGAAGAAATTTTTTCCAAACAGGTTGAAAAAAGGTTTTGCTTCAATCCCAAATGTGAGCGGAACATCCATCAAGGTGTATTCTACGGCTACTAATCCATCCAGCCCGGCTACCGGTCCTGTCTTTTTTTCGTAATAATAAGGCTGGTATAACACGTCATCCGGATCGTAGGCATTCCACTTTTCGTATCCAACATGAGCTCCAAATCCGTAGATAAAGACAACATCATTGGAGAAATCGAACAATCCGTATTGGTGAAACTCTTTCAGCCCAGTCAATTGTATTCCATGTTTTCGGGTGCTCAATAACGCTTTGTACGACACGTACTCATTGGCAAATGCCCGGTATTCAAAACCTGATGAATAGCCTCCGCGAATACCAACAGCCTGGTCGTATTGTTGCGAAGAAGCCGAAAGGGAAATCAGTAGCGCGAAACTAATGAATAAAAGTTTTTTCATAGGATGTTACTTCTTAGTTATCGTTAATGATTCGTCCAGATCCGGAGATGCTGCTTCTGATTTCAGGGGTATTGATATATCGAAGGCTGCCGCTGCCGGAAATTTTCACATCAATCAAATTTTCAACATCAACAAATAAATCGCCGCTGCCAGAGATGGTGGCATGACAGGTGTTTTGCTCCAATCCATAGGATTCAATTTTTCCCGAGCCGCTAATGAGCAAGTCAGAATGGGTGCAAATGCCGGAAATCGTTATTCGTCCTGAGCCCGAAATGTTGGCACTTAAATCATGAGCATCGATGGCTGTTTCAATTTGACCCGATCCTGAAAGTGCCAGCTTGAATTCGTTGGATGAAAAATGATCAGTCAAAACATAGCCGGAGCCACTTAGAGTTACCCCTTCGAGGTGTGGAGTGGTGATGTAAATGTGCATGGGTAAGCTGTTGTGTAAACTATGAATGCCGCGCGTGCGTATTTTCAGTTTATCACCATCAAGATCGGTGACGATGTATGGAAGAAGGTTCGATTCGGCAGTAATTTCAATGGCGTAGTCGTCACCCGATATAATTGTCACATCGTAGGATCCACTAATTTTTACTTCGTTAAACGATGCGGTATAACGATCTTCGGTTACCGCATGTCCGTTGCCAACAATCGAAATATCTTCAATGCACGACTGGAAACTAAGCAATACGATAACGATAAACGTCCAGTGGAGAGTTTTAATTGTTTTCATAGTTCTCTGTTTTCTGAATGAGTAAAAAGTTTGTTTTCGTTTTCTATTTTTAATGACAAACTTTTTTTTGCAGGGTTGCAAATCGGATAGAAAAATGTTGCTTTTTATGGCTACTGTCTTGTGAATGGGGATTTCATTTCACCTTGAAAGGAAGACTGACAACCTGTTGACAGAAAGATACGATTGATGTTTCAGCGCGAAGGTTTCAATACAGAAGAGCTCCCCACGACTACACTTGGGTGAGTGAAAATCAGCAATCCCATTGGCTGAAATTTTGTTCTGATTGCACAGGTTCTTAATTGCTGAAAATGCTTACTTCTCCGGATACAGCGTTGATGTTAAGCTTTTGATCTTCAGCTGTCTTTTTCCCGAAGTATCCTGTGCGGCGGTTGATGTCGTTTTTGTCATCCAGAAGTTCTTGGTCTTCGACTTCCAATTCCCGACCAAGTAACAAATCGGCTTTTGTTGTTGTTATTTCAAAATTGAAAACGCTCTCTGGATTGAAATATAAGCTGACATCGGTGTTTTTTGATTCGATGTAAAGGTCAGCGAAATTGGAGGCAATTTTCTCCATTTCCAGGTCGCCGTAGCTAAACCGGAACGTTCCGCGGTCTGTTAATTGATTTAATCTGAATGAAGTGAAACTCCCTTCAGCTTCAATTTGATCTGCTCGGCGCAATCTGAATTTATCGCGCCTTGAATCGATGATCAACGACTTGGCCTCAACGATTTCAATTTCGGATGACTTGCTGGAGATGCGCAGGTTGTCAGTCGATTTTAAATAGAAGTCGCTGTAATTGGTCGTAATTTGTCCGTTAGGCATGGAGTTGATGGAAGCGTCGGCAAAATTTAACTGAATGTTAGCCTTTTTGGTCAGGTCATGTGCTTTCAGTTTACCGTTGCTTAAATCAAGGTCAATCGTACCATCGTAATCATCGATATAAATGTCGCCAAACTTATTTTCGATTTTCAGTGGATTGCCTGCTGGCAACCATATTTTGTAGTCGATTTCGATGGAGCCATCAGTTTGTAAAAGAGTCTCTTTAAACTTTAGAAACTCGCTTTCCAACTGACTTTGATTTTTGTTTGCAATAGTTCGGATAATGAGGTAATGTGCACTGCTGGTAAAATCGAAGTCGATGTTGTCCAGTGTTTTATCCAGGCGGTTCATCTTTTTTTCTTCCACTTTCATGGTAACGTCCACCACAACCGAATCTTTATCCCAGGTATACAATTCAATTTTTCCGTATTTGTTGGTAATCTCAATACTGGTTGTTGGAGTAACCGCAAATCGTTTCTGAATTTCCCGGGTTTCAGAAAACTGGGCCTGCGCTTTTCCCACTCCGCCAAGCAGCAGTAAAATCCATAAAATATAGCGACTTGATTTTATCATATCCAGTAACTTTTAGCAATTAATTTGTTCTAATACCTGATCGACAAGTTTCATCCGAAAGCGGTTATTTTCAATCATAGCTTCAATAACTTCCTTGTTCGAAACATTTTCTTTTAAATCGGTTTTCAGGTTGTTGTACATCGATTCCAATTCCTGCAAATCATCTTCTACTTCCATTTGCAACTCTGGAATGAGTTGGTAGCATTTCCTGATTTCTTTCAATTTTCCATCTACTTGTTGAGCGTAATAAGCCTCAGCTTCAATCAGCTCTTTCATTTCAGGGTCTACTTCCTGCGCAAACTTGTATTGTTGATCCGGCATCATCAGTTGGGTGACAACAACCCCCGAACCGATAATGGCGAGTGCAATTACGGCAGCAATTTTAAGCCAGTTCAGGTTTCTGGGTTGTTTTATCGTTGGTGGCGTCAATTGTTTATTCAGCTTTTCCCACACCTCGGGCGATGGACTGTGAATTTCAAAGTCCTCCCGGTTATTTCTCACAAATTCTTCTAATCGATCTTTCTTCATGCTGTTCTCATTTGCTGATTTCTTAATATGTCCTGTACCCTGCGTTTTGCCCGCATAAACTGCGATTTTGAGGTTGATTCGGTGATGCCCAGGATTTGAGCAATTTCACCGTGATCATACCCTTCGAGCAGGTAAAGAGAGAAAACGATCCGACCACCTTCGGGTAACTCCTCCATGGCTTTGAGGATGTCTTTGCTCGTGAGCTTTACGGCATCCGATTCTTCCTCAGGTGGACGTTGATCGCAAACTTCATCACAATACACCAAATCGAGTTTTCGCTTATTAATGGCATTAATGCATGTTCGTACAGTAATGGTTTTCAGCCAGGAGCCGAAACTGGATTCGTAGCGAAAACTGTCGAGCTTGGAGAATGCTTGCAGAAAAACTTCCTGAAGCAGATCCTCAGCATCCTCGCGATTATTCATCATGCGGTAACACACGTTAAACATCGCTTTGGAGTACAGCTTATAAATCTCGAACCGTGCATGGTCGCTACCACGCTTACAGTCCTCGATCAGGTGTTGATGTATGAATGCCGCTTTGCCCAATTTTACTCTGTTTTCGCTATTCGTGACAAGAAATAAACTACAGGGTTGCAAGTTGAAGTAAAATTATCACATAAAAATGAAAGAAGCTCATTTTTGATTGTCGGTACAAATAGTAAACTGATAAGATACCAACTTTAGAGTGCTAGAAGTTAACTAAAACTCAATTTTTTAGTTTGAGGTAAAGAAAAACGGAACAGAAAGGAGGGCGAATTAAGAAATATTATTTCCTTTGTTTCATCAAATGAGGTTAAATACAATTCATATAGTCCTTCTAGCGGCAGTCGCGGTCATCGTGAGCAGCTAAGGAAGAGTATGGATTTAAAAAGATAGATCAATATAAATTGAAGCCATTCTCTGTAACAGGGGATGGCTTTTTTTATTTAAACAGGCTTATGATTTTTATTCAGAAATTTAATATCGCAGCAGTCGCAGCACTTGTCCGTGTGAAATTGATCACATAGGAGCGGGACTGTATTGCATTGTCAAAATCCCTTTCCGGTGTGATCATCCGGGGAGGGATTTTTTTGTTTGCCATTTTTAATCTTAAATACACCTAATCATGAACAATCATTTTTTAGAAGAGAAGTTATCCGGACAATACCGAAACATCCCTGTATCGTTTGTTCGAAGTATTTTAAATGTTGCCGGAAAAAAGGAAATAATCTCTTTTGCCGGAGGCTTGCCAAATCCATTGCTTTTCCCGGTTGATGAGTTGGCTGAATCAGCACAGGCAGTGATGGCAAAAAGTGGACGTACTATTTTGCAGTATGCCGGTTCGTTGGGCTATTATCCGTTGCGTGAGTGGATTGCCAATCGGTATCGTGATAAATACAGCATGAATATTACTCCTGAAATGGTTGTCATTACTAACGGTTCTCAGCAAGCTATTGATATTTTAGCTAAGTTATTTATCGATAAAGGCGATGGTGTTTTGCTTGAAAAGCCCAGCTACCTGGGAGCAATCCAGGCATTGTCGGCCTATCAACCCCATTTCTGTGAAGTGGATTTGGAAAACGATGGAGCCAATTTAGAACAAGTCGAGTCGTGTTTCTTGAACCGGAACATCAAAATGATGTATGCTGTTACCAATGCTCAAAACCCTTCGGGGATAAGTTATTCTGTTGAAAAACGAAAGGATTTGGCGATGCTGTTGAAAAATTATAATCAGTTTTTGGTTGAAGATGACCCGTATAATGAAATCTGGTTTGAGGAGCAATTTCCAGCGCCCGTTAAAAAATATGCACCGGATCATGTGGCCTGGGCCGGGTCTTTTTCAAAAATGGTAGCTCCGGGGTTTCGGAATGGCTGGGTGGTTTTGCCGCCTGAATTGGTTCCCCATTTCGATAAAGCGAAGCAATCAACCGATTTGAATCCCAATAACCTGACACAATACATCTTGCATCATTATTTAACGCATTTTGATTTGGAAGAGCATTTGACGCGAATTCGAAAGAGCTATGCAGAGCAATGCAGCTTTATGCAAGATATGCTGAAGCGCTACTTGCCCGGGGAAGTACAAATAACAGATCCCAAAGGGGGCATGTTTATTTGGCTGACCTTGCCCGAAGGATTAAAATCAGGCGAATTGATCCACCGAACGATGGAGCGTGGGGTAATTTTTGTGCCAGGGAATTCATTCTATACAAATGGAGAAGGAAGCAGTCGCATCAGACTAAATTTTACGAATGCTGATTTTGGAGACATTGAAAAGGGCGTGAAAATTATGGGAGCGGAGATGGCGAAGATGATGAAAAGTATGGTTGTTTGATGTTTGGTGAGGCGGAGGTTTTTTTGACCTCCGCATTTTTCGATTTGAAAAAAACACTTCATCCAATTTCAAACGAAATCCGAAAATCGCATCCATTTCTAAAATTGGAACATCCGTAGGCTGTTTTGCCTTTTAGGATTTTGCCGGTGTTGCATTTTGGGCAAGTGCTGTCGTCTTTTATTTGAGGGTGAAGTTGGATGGATTGGTCATCAGTTAACAATAGTCGGCCATCTAATTTCAAACCTTCGTAGCTGAAGCCTTTAATCAGTGGAGTTTTACCTTTGGCAACCAAGCTTGAAATTTGTTTGTCGGTTAGTTTTTTGTCAAACCATTGAAACGGAATTTTAAAGTGGCATCCGTTATTCCATTCGGAGCAGCCAAAGGCCGATTTGCCTTTCATGAGTTTGCCTTTTTTACATTGCGGGCAGGTTAGTTCATCGGGGGCTTTGCTTGAAACTTTCTTTTTTGCATTGGTTTTTTCTTCAGCCTGCGCTTTTTTCTCTTCGTCTTCAAGAATTGTGATCTCTTTTTTTTGCGATTTTTTCACCTGCCAAATTACCTCCGTTACCATGTTTTTCAGGTCGGCCATAAACTGGGCGATCTCCAATTCGCCGGATTCAATTTCACGAAGTTTCTTCTCCCATTGTCCGGTTAATTCGGCCGATTTTAGCAGGTCATTCTCAATGGTATTGATCAAATCCATCCCTGTTGGTGTGGCAACCAATCGCTTGCGTTCTTTGCGAATATATCGTCTGCGGAAAAGTGTTTCAATAATGTTGGCTCGGGTAGATGGACGTCCGATTCCATTTTCTTTCATCAGTTCGCGCAATTCGTCGTCGTCCATGTTTTTGCCGGCAGTTTCCATTGCCCGTAGCAGTGTTGCCTCCGTAAAGTAATTGGGGGGCTGGGTTTGTTTTTCCTGCAACTCGGGCTTGTGCGGTCCGTGTTCGCCTGTGGTAAATGCAGGCAGAATATTATCGTCCGACTGGCCTCCTTTTTTATCATTCTTGTACACTTCTCGCCAACCTGGTTTCAAAATCAGTTTGCCTGTTGCTTTAAACTGGTGTTTTTCGATGCTTGCTTCAACGGTGGTATTGGCAATTTCGCAATCAGGATAAAAGACAGAAATAAAGCGTTTCACAACCATATCATACACTTTTCGTTCTGCTTCGGCTAAATCAATTCGATGCACTCCGGTTGGAATAATAGCGTGGTGATCAGTAATTTTTTTGTTGTCGAAAACTTTTTTCGATTTTCGGATTTTTCCGGCACTTAATAATGGCTGGGTTAGTTCTTCGTAACCTTTCAGGTTTTTTAAAGTGGCGGGAACTTTTTTATAAATATCGTCCGAAAGGAAAGTGGTGTCAACGCGCGGATACGTGGTTACTTTTTTTTCGTAGAGCGACTGAATGGTTCGCAAGGTTTCGTCGGCACTGAGGTTTAACTTTCGGTTACATTCAATTTGTAATGAGGTTAGGTCGAACAAACGTGGCGGGTGTTCTTTGCTCTTTTTGGTAGCAATTTTGCCGATGTGTAAATCCTTTTCCGAAATATCTTGCAGTACCTTTTGTGCTTCCTCTTTGTTTTCAAATCGCCCGGTTGTTGAGGCGAAAATGGCATCGCGGTAATTGGTTTTAATTTCCCAAAAGGGTTTTGGTTTGAAATTTTCAATTTCAATTTGTCGTTCTACAATTAGCGCGAGGGTGGGAGTTTGTACTCTGCCGATGGAAAGTACCTGTTTGTTTTGTCCGTATTTTAGCGTGTACAGTCGAGTGGCATTCATGCCTAAAAGCCAGTCGCCAATTGCACGAGCACTACCTGCTTCATAGAGCTTTTGAAATTCCTCACTGGGAAGCAGCTTCTCAAAACCTTCGCGAATAGCTTCTTCTGTTAGCGATGAAATCCAGAGTCGTTTGATGGGTGCTTTGTTTCCGGCTTTTGTCAGCACCCAGCGCTGGATTAATTCTCCTTCTTGCCCGGCATCACCACAATTAATAATTTCATCAGCTTTGCCAATCAAATTTTCTAAAATAGAAAACTGCTTTTTTACCCCTGCGTCATCAATTACCTTTATTCCGAACCGTTTGGGGATCATCGGTAGTTCGTTGATGTTCCAGTATTTCCAGCGCGCCGTATAGTCATGTGGTTCTTTGAGTGTACACAAATGGCCAAAGGTCCAGCTCACCTGGTAGCCATTTCCTTCGAAATAACCATCGCGCCGACTTTTTGCTCCAATAATTTGAGCAATTTCTTTGGCAACGCTTGGTTTCTCAGCAATACAAAGTTTCATGAAAAGTGGTTGGTTGTTAGGTGTTAGCCATTTGTTAGAGCAATCTTATGCCATCGTCTTCCAGGCTGATCAAGCGATGTTTGTATAACGCACCAATGGCTTTTTTAAAATTCTTTTTGCTGATTTGAAAGGTGCTTTTAATCAGCTCAGGCGAACTTTTATCGGTTAAAGGAAGAAAACCCTCGTTGGCAGCCAGCTTGTTTAAAATTCCCTGTGAAATCTCATCAATTTTTTCGTAGCCTTCTTTTTGAAGCGAGAGGTCAATTTTCTCATCTTCGCGAACGGACTTAATAAATCCTTTTAGTTTTTGCCCGACTTTTAGGTTTTGAAAAACTTCATTTTTGTATATCATGCCCCAATGGCTGTTGTCGATGATGGCTTTATATCCCAAATCGGTTTGGCCCGCTATAATTAGGTCTACTTCTTCGCCTACTTCATAATCAACCGGAATATTGTCAACGCTTTTATCCAATTTTGAAGAGGCCGCAATGCGTTGACTTTCATCGTCTAAGTAAACGAAAACCAAGTACGAACGCCCGGCTTCCATGGGGTGTTGCTGCTCGCGAAAGGGAACTAGTAAATCTTTTGGTAAGCCCCAATCCAAAAATGCCCCAACAGTTGTTACTGAAACGACTTTCAATAATGCAAACTCTCCCACCATTGCTTTGGGAGTTTCATTGGTCGCAACAAGTCGGTCTTCAGAGTCAAGATATATGAATACATTCAGCACATCTCCAGGCTTTGAACCCTCAGGGACATAGCGTTTGGGCATCAGGATCTCTCCATGTGGGCCACCATCGAGATAAATACCAAAATCAACTTCTTTTACAATTTCCAGTTCGTTCATTAAACCAATCGCTGCCATTTCTCCGTGTTTTTAGTTAGTCGCAAAGGTACGTTTTCAAAGGAAATATTAGTAATTTCTTTTCGATTTAATATGGAAATCTATAGCGTTCAGAAGAAAAGGTTTATTTTTGACCCTAATTTGGAAAAAGTCAGAAGTAATATGACGAGAAGCAGTGGTATTTTATTACATATCAGTTCGTTGCCGGGAAAGTACGGAGTTGGAACCTTAGGAGAAGAAGCATATGACTTTGTGGATTTCTTGCGAGAGACAGATCAAAAACTTTGGCAGATTTTGCCGTTAGGACCGACAGGATTCGGAAATTCGCCCTACCAGAGTTATTCAGCATTTGCCGGAAGTGACCTGCTGATTGGAGTGGATCGATTGGTAAAAGATAATTTGTTGAAGAAAAGTGAGCTTGCTGACTTGACAAAATTTTCGGATAAGAAAGTGGAATACGAGCAAGTTGCTCCGGTTAAAACCGCCTTGTTGAAAAAGGCTTTTAAGCGGTTCAATGAGAAATTTGATCTGTACAAAGAGGATTACTTCAATTTTTTGGGCGAGCACTCGTGGTGGTTGGATGATTATTCTCTTTTTCAGTCTTTGAAAGAACAAGATCCGGATTTGATCTGGAATAAATGGAAAAAGCCGGTAAAACAACGAGATCAGCTTGCTATTGACAAGGCTCACCTTGAGTTCGCTGAGGCAATCAATTACCAACGTTTTATTCAATTTATATTCTTCAAGCAATGGTTTGATTTGAAAGAATATGCGAACAATCATGATGTGCAGTTATTTGGCGACATGCCTTTGTATGTGTCGCTCGATAGTGCAGACGTATGGGGAAATCAGGATATTTTTCTGTTGGATGATAAGGGCAACCCAACTCATGTTGGAGGAGTACCGCCAGATTATTTTAGCGAGACTGGTCAACTGTGGGGCAATCCGGTATTTGACTGGGAGCGATTGGCAGAGCGTGATTTCGACTGGTGGATGGCACGTTTGCACTTCAGCTTTAAAATGTATGATTTAATCCGGATCGACCATTTTCGTGGTTTGGAGTCGTTTTGGTCAGTAGAAGCCGACGAGAAGACAGCGATAAAGGGCGAATGGGTGCCGGCGAAAGGTTTAGAATTGTTGAAACTTCTGAAATCTCAGATTGGAGAACTTCCGGTTATTGCCGAAGATTTGGGGGTTATAACACCTGAAGTTGAAAATCTTCGGGATGAATTTGAATTAGTTGGAATGAAAGTCCTTCAGTTTGCTTATGCGTCGGACGAGACAAACGAGCATTTACCGCATAACTTTGGTGAAAACTTTGTGGTTTACACCGGAACGCACGATAATGATACAACAGTAGGATGGATAAAATCTGCCACGATTGACGAACGCCAGAATCTCAAATACTATTTTAATGTGGGAATCGCAAAACTGTCGGATCGGATTATTGAGGCGGCATGGGCGTCGGTTGCAAAAATGGCAATTGTTCCGATGCAGGATTTGTTGGCTCTTGATTCGAAAGGCCGCATGAATGTGCCGGGAACCGCAGTTGGCAATTGGGAATGGCGTTTTAAGTGGGAGCAGTTGAAAAGTTCGAAAAAGGAATACTTAAAAGAGTTAACGAAAAGGTACAACCGATCATAATTGGAAGATATTAAAAAATAAAGGAGCCATTCCAAATTTCTAATTCGATTTTGGAATGGCTCCTTTTTTTGATGATATTATTTTGCTTGGAGCGTGCATTCGGCGGGCGAAAGAGCACGACTGGTTAGTTTGCAGGGTTTTTTCTGCCTTCATTGGCATATAGTGATGGAAGCGAAATGTTGAAATGAATGACAATTAACCTCAGGGCAATGATGAATAACACCGGGATGATTTGAAGAATTGGATCCACAACATTTAATCGAAATAAAACGAGATATAGGCTTGCACCTAAAATGCAGACAGTTGCATAAACTTCTTTTTTGAAAATAACAGGCACTTCATTGACCAGAATGTCACGCAGAATACCTCCAAATACTCCGGTTATTGTTCCAAGAATAATACAATTTATGGACTCCAAATCATATTCAAGCCCGATTTGTACGCCCGTAATTGTGTAGAGCCCTAAACCAATGGCATCGAAAAATAGCAGCGGACGGCTAATGTTGTAAAGACGTGATTTGAACGCAATGGCGAAAATAGTTCCAGCTAAAATAAAGTAGATATAGGAAGTTTGCTCTAACCAAAAAACTGATTTTCCGGTTAGTAAAATATCACGAATTGTTCCGCCACCAACAGCTGTAGCAAAAGCAATAATTAGCACTCCAAAAGGGTCGAAACGCTTGTGCATGGCTGTAAGTGCACCCGAAATAGCCAAAACAAACGAACCAATAAAACTGATGTAGTTGACTGCAAGTTCCATGAAATCTATTTTTTCGGAGACAATGATAAGCATTTTAAAATTGACTACTAAAACCCTTATGAGCGATTTCGGAAAATGAATTTTATCCAGCCTGTTTATCTTGATTTTGAAGGCCGAATTCCGAAAAATCAATGCTTCCCTTTTGGGAATTAAGGGTGAAAACTTGATTGTTTTTCAATTTGAATCGGTTTATATAGTCGGTTTAAAGCAGCAAATTGAAGAACTTCATTTTAGAGCATTCTTCTGGCTGCTTTCAATAAAGATTGTAATTTTGATGGATTCAAAAATTTACCCCATGCAGATGAATGAAAAACTGGAAGCTTTTGGCAAGTTGTTAGAAATCATGGATGAACTTCGGGAGAAGTGTCCGTGGGATCGTGAGCAAACTTTTGAGTCGTTACGCAAATTAACGATTGAAGAAACCTACGAATTGGGCGATGCTATTTTGCAGGCTGACTCGCAGGAGATTAAAAAGGAATTGGGCGACCTGCTGCTGCACATTGTGTTTTATGCTAAGATCGGGTCAGAGAAAAATGCATTCGATATTCAAGATGTTATTTCCGGATTGAATGAAAAATTGATTTATCGTCATCCACATATTTATGGAAATGTTGATGTGGATGATGCCCGCGAGGTTGAGCAAAACTGGGAACGCTTGAAACTGAAGGAGAAAGGCCGGAAAAAGAAAACCGTCCTGGAAGGAGTGCCATCGTCGTTACCTGCTTTGGTAAAAGCTGATCGTGTGCAGGAAAAAGTGAGTGGTGTTGGGTTTGATTGGGAGCGTCCGGAGCAGGTTTGGGATAAGGTAAAAGAGGAAGTGAACGAGCTTCAGGATGAAATTACGGCGAATGATAAGGATAAAATAGAAGCTGAGTTTGGCGATCTGTTTTTTTCATTGGTAAATGCTGCCCGGCTGTATGGTGTCGATCCGGAGGCTGCCCTGGAACGCACCAACCTGAAGTTTATTAAGCGGTTTAATTATCTCGAAAGTCAGACCCTGAAAAAAGGGAAGGACTTAAAAGAAATGCCCTTAGCCGAAATGGATAAATATTGGGAAGAAGCTAAAAAACTGGAATCTTAACGACATCCAAACGTACTTTTGGTATACTTCGTCAGGTTAATGCCGCTCTATTCGGAGGTTGTATTTTTGAAGTAGCCCAGCCAAACCAATTTCATTAAAACGAGCTTTTTTGACTCTGTTCTGATCGGGATCAAACGAAAAATCAACAGCGGTTCTAAAATCAGCTTTTTCAAGATTGGTTCGAAAAAAGGTAGCTCCCGTAAGTGTGCAATTGTCAAAAATGGCTTCGGTTAAATCACATTCTGAAAAATCAACTTGAATTAATGAGCCACCGCGAAATTGTACTTTTTTCATTTTCTTTTGAGTAAACAAAGCGTAGTCAAGCTGGCAATTGTCAAATGCAACTTCAAACAAAAAATTCTGGCAAAGACTAAAATCGAAACCAACCAATTTGCATTGTTTAAATCTTACATCTTTTAAGCCGGTGTTCGTGGTTTGTACCATTGCCAGGTTGCAGTTTTCAAACTTGCACTCAATGAACTCACAATCTGAAAGATCGCAATTCGCAAATGAACACTCAACAAACTGGCAGCTTTGAAATTCTTTACCAGCAAGGTTTTCCTGCGAAAAATCTACTTGTTTGTATGTTTTGTCGTCATTCGAAATGTCAATCATGCTTGTCTTCCTTTTTTCTGCAAATTTAGATAACAATAAAACCAATATTCGATTTTTAATCAAAATAGTTGTGTACTACTCCTGCTAAATTGAAAAAGAGACTATTCCCTGAAATACAGGAACAGTCTCTTTTTATTTTGACTGAGCAAAAATTAAACCTCTAATACAAATTCTTCTTTTGGATTCCGGACTTTTTTCATGCTTGACAGCCAGTCAGATTTGTCGTCACGATACCCCAATGGCAATAAAGTCACACTTTTCAGTCCTTTTTTATCTAAGCCAAGTAGTTTGTCCAGCTCTTCGGGAGTGAAGCCTTCCATTGGCGTACAGTCTACTTTTAGTTCAGCTGCTTGCGCCATTGATAGACCAAACCCAATATATGCCTGACGTGCGGTGTGTACAAAGTTTTCCTCAGCGGTTTGGGGCAAGTAGGATGCTTTTAGCTTGTCTGTATATGAGCTAAACCGTCCACGAGGCAGGCCTCTTTCATCAGTTGTGTAATTGTATACCTTGTCTATTCGTTCTTCTGTATACCGATCCCAGGCAGCAAAAACCAATAAATGCGAACATTCGGCTACAATGTCCTGACCCCAAGCAATCGGAACGATTTTTTCCTTTAATTCCTGATCTGTAATTACAATAACCCTGAACTGTTGCAGGCCTGATGAAGTTGGAGCTAAACGAGCAGCTTCAACAATTTTATCGACGTCTTCTTGGGCAACCTTTTTTGTAGGGTCGTACTTTTTGGTGGCGTAACGCCACTGTAAATTCTCTAATAATGACATTTTCTTCTCTTTTTTTTATATACTAAAACTAAAATTATGCATGTAATAGTAGGTGTTGCCTGCACAAGCAAAAGTTTTCTTTTAACACGTTAATCCACCATGTATTCCGGTAATGCTAACACATCCTTAAAAAAGGAGTGATAGTACTCCAGCAGCTGCAGTTAGCACACTGGCTAAAAGTTGTATTACGAGCACTTGGTTTTATTTAAAATCTTCATTACAATTTCCTTCAACTCTAATAATTCTTCACCGCTAACTCCCATGGCTTCAGCTACTTTTTGAGGAATAAGCATTGCTTTTGATTTTAACTCATGACCATTTTCAGTAAGCCCGATTTCTACCACGCGCTCGTCGCTAGGCTTACGTGTTCTGGTAATAATTTTTTTTAATTCCAACCTCTTTAATAATGGCGTGAGTGTGCCACTGTCGAGATAGAGCTTTTTGCCGATCTGGTTCACCGTTTGAGGTTCTTGTTCCCACAGCACCATGAGTACCAGATACTGTGAATAAGTAATGTCAAGCTCATCAAGAAACGGGCGGTATTGGTGAATAATCTCGCGAGACAAGGTATAAATAGGAAAACAAACCTGACTTTTTAAATTTAAAATTTCATCCATGGCCGAGTACTTTAGGCGACAAATATAATATGAATATAAATTGCGCACAATATAATAGTGAAAAATTAAATGAAATAAAGAATAATTTAACCTTGCTTTAATAAATCGCGCAAAAGAAATTAGCTACGTTCGTAATGATAGACTTGTTTAGGTCGCTAAAAGTTAAGATACTTGTAGCTCAATTATAATTCATCCGTGAAGAAAAGTCAATCTATTCTATTGTTGATGTTTTTGCCGTTTGTTTTGTCGGCTCAAATTGACACATTGCGTATCAATCGCTCCTTTGCCGGCAAGTGCTGGCAAGATACCAAAACAGCGTTTACGGCTCCGGCTCACTGGGATAGCCGCGATTGGACGACATTTGGTGTGGTTACCGCTTCAACGGCCAGTTTATTTTTGGTTGATGAACCCATGCGCGATGTTTTTCAAGATTGGCATGATGAGTGGGGGAGTTCGGGCGACAAGTTCACCGCTAATTTTTTGGAACCTTGGGGTGGAGAATATTCACTTGCTTTAATCGGTGGTTTTATGGGGTATGGTTTGTTAGCTAAGGATCAGAAAAGCCAATCGACAGCTTTGTTGGCAACCGAGAGTTTCATTTTGGCTAGCTTAATTGTGCGTGTTCCCAAAACGCTAATTGGTCGAGCCCGACCCGATGCAGAACCTGATATTTCAGCATTTAAGTTTGAAGGGCCGATTAATGGAACCAGTTTACCGTCGGGCCATACAACAGCTGTTTTTGCAGTGGCATCGGTTATTGCTAATCAGTATCGTGATCATCTAATTGTTCCAATTATTTCGTATTCTATTGCAACAGCAACCGGTTTATCGCGCATTTACGACAATAAGCATTGGTTTAGCGATGTGGTGGCAGGTGCGGCTATTGGAATAACTGTTGGCAACTTGGTTAGTGGGCGAAAAAATAAAGATAAGAAACTTGCCGTGATTCCATTTTCGACCGGCAGACTGCAGGGAGTTAAGTTGGCATATAACTTGTAAGATCAACTGAAATTAGTTAGACAGAAAGGTCTATTGACTCAATAATATTCCATGTGATACATTAAAAACAAACAATTTGATCAGATGAAAAAATGGATTTATTTAATTGCACTTGCTTCGTTTGCGATGGCATGTTCGTCGGGACAAAGGGCGTTGGAAAAAGGAGATTATATTTCTGCAATTGAAAAGGCAGCTAATCGGCTCAGCAACGATTCGGATAACAAAAAGGCGAAACGGGTGATCAAAGAAGGTTATCCATTGGCGATTCAGTATTACCAGGAAGAAATTGATATGGCTTTGAGTGGGAATGATCCGTTAAAGTGGAGCAATACCTTAGATGTGATGTATCGAGTCAATCATTTAAGTGAAGAAATTCGCAGAATACCGGCAGCGCGAAAGTTGGTTAGTTCGTTGAAGATTTACACGTCAGAATTAGAAGATGTAAAGAAGCGAGCTGCGGAAGAACACTACCAGGCAGGTTTGCAGCTATTGGAGCGCGGCTCACGAGAAGATGCACGGGAAGCCTATTTTCAATTTAGGCAGGTTGATGATTTGATTTCATCGTATAAAGATGTTGTGAGCAAGATTGATGAGGCAAAAGAGTTGGCAACATTGAATGTGATTTTGGAAACGATTCCTTTGCCTTCAAGACGATATCAGTTATCATCCGAGTTTTTTTACGAGCAGCTAATCAATCGTATGAAACAAAGTTTTCCAAACTCAGGTTTTGTTTCATTTTACACACCGGATGAAGCTGAAGATAATGGCTTGAAATATCCTGACATGGTAGTGCGAATGGAGTTCTACGATTTTTTTATCGGGAAGCCACTTCATTTTGAAAATGTTGAGAAACTAAGCCGGGTTGTTGAGCGCAATGTGGAAGTGAAAGTTAGTCGTGATTCAACCCGGATTGAGAAACGGCAAGAACGCCTGAATGGGAAAATAAAAATAATTACAGACGAAGTATCTTCCCAGGGAACTTTAAATGTTCGGATAGAAGAGTTTCAGACGCAACGAACTATTTTGAATGAACAGGTGCCCGGAGAGTTTATTTGGCGAAACCAATATGGCGTTTTTGTCGGAGACGAAGGTGTGCTAACGGATCAGCAGATTCACATTTTAAATAACCGTGCAGTTCCACCTCCTGCTCCGCAAGATTTGTTCGTCGAGTTTACGCAACCCATTTTCGAGCAGCTAACAAGTCGGCTGACCAATTATTTCAAAAAATATAACTAGTATTTTGGTAATGCACGGTAGCGAGCCAGCCCCCCTTTACTGGTTTCTTTGTAATTAGAGGAGAGGTCTTTACCTGTTTGAAACATGGTTTCCACGACTTCATCAAAACTTATTCGATGATCGCCGTCGCTCATTAAAGCATAGGTATTGTGAGCCAGAGCGCGTTCGGCAGCTAATGCATTTCGCTCAATACAAGGAATTTGAACAAGACCGGCAACGGGATCGCAGGTTAGTCCCAGGTGGTGCTCCAAGCCCATTTCTGCCGCGTATTCTATTTGTTTTAAATTGCCACCCATCAGCTGAGTTGCCGCCGCCGAAGCCATCGCGCATGCCGTTCCAACTTCTCCCTGACAGCCAACTTCAGCTCCCGAAATGGAGGCATTGTGTTTCACCAGATTTCCAATCAGTCCGGCTGTCGCAAGTGCATGATAGAGTTGTTTTAAGTCGGTTCGGTACACTTTTCGGTAATACTTTAAAATAGCAGGAACAACCCCGCACGCCCCACAAGTTGGAGCTGTTACGATTAGTCCACCTCCGGCATTCTCCTCGGAAACGGCCAGTGCAAATGAAAATAGCTGTGATCGCTTTTTAAACGGTCCGGTGAAATTCGCAGCCTTCAACTTAAATGAAGGTGATTTACGCGGTAGCATCAGACCTCCGGGTAATGTGCCTTCGGTTTTCATTCCCCGTTTTATCGAGTCGTCCATCGTTTTCCAAACGACAGCCAAATGATCCCATATTTTTTTGCCCTCGTGAATCTCAACATACTCCCACAGCTGTTTCCCATTCTGACGGCACCAACTCAAAATATCATCCAGTTTATCATGAGGATAAAAACGTTGTGTGTCCAAATTCTCTCCTTCTTCAATAATAGCCCCACCTCCAACACTGTAGTAGGTTTTTTCGTTGAGCTTTTTGCCTTCTTCGGAATAAGCTTCGAGGCTTAGTGCATTCGGATGGGTGGGGAGAAACACATCCGGTTTCCAGGTAATTTCGAGCGGGTATTGTTTAAAGACTTCATCAACAACAAAATCGGTAAGGTGCCCCTTTCCGGTGGCCGCCAAGCTGCCGTAAAGTGTACATTTAAAATGCTTTGCTGTTTTATTGGCCGAGAGAAATTTTTCTGCTGCTTTGCGGGGTCCCATCGTGTGACTACTCGACGGGCCATAGCCTATTCTGTATATATCCTGAATTGAATGCATGCGATTTTCGTTTGTGTCAATTTGTGTCAAAAGAATAACCTTTTTCAAAATATAGAACTATATAAATGTCAGTGTTTCGACGAAATTACAATTGTTTTACAAGTTATTCATTGATTAAAAATAGGTCTGGTGAATATCTATTAACTTTGGTCATTGTTTTTAAAATTGAAAATCGCTTTTTTCAACATCAAAATAGAATTGAGCTATGAAGAAACTGGAAGGCCTGAGGCCACAACCACTTTGGAATTATTTTGAGGAAATTTGTCAAGTTCCACGTCCGTCAAAAAAAGAAGAAAAAATTCGGAGGTTTTTGCTTGAGTTTGCAGCTGCAAATGGATTATCGGCAAAGACTGATTCAATCGGAAATGTATTGATTAGTAAATTGGCGTCTCCGGGGAAAGAGAGTGTTCCGACGGTTATTCTTCAATCTCACATGGATATGGTTTGTGAGAAGAATAGTGATAAAGTTTTCAATTTTGAAACCGATGCGATTGTGCCTGTCGTTGATGGCGAATGGGTGAAAGCTGATGGAACAACGCTGGGGGCTGACGATGGAATTGGTATTGCCGCTCAACTTGCGATTTTAACATCAAAGGATATTTCGCATGGTCCGATAGAGTGTTTGATTACGGTTGATGAAGAAACAGGGCTAAGCGGAGCATTTGCCTTGCAACCC
Organism: Sunxiuqinia sp.; assembly: GCF_055140945.1. NCBI lineage: Bacteria > Pseudomonadati > Bacteroidota > Bacteroidia > Marinilabiliales > Prolixibacteraceae > Sunxiuqinia > Sunxiuqinia sp. The sequence continues at coordinate 19,396 of NZ_JBSQYS010000013.1, read as the reverse complement.
GGGTTTTTGACCGGGAAAATTCTGCTTAATCTGGATTCGGAAGACGACGGTGAATTATTTATCGGTTGTGCCGGAGGAATTGATACTCTGGGTACTTTTACTGTTGAAAGGGAAAAAACTCCGGGTAAATCATTTGCCATGAAAATTATGGTGAAGGGATTGATGGGAGGACATTCAGGCGATGATATTCATAAAGGACGAGGAAATGCCATTAAAATTTTAACGCGGTTTTTGTGGCAGGCTGTTCGTCAATTTGGTGTTCGAATTGCTGATTTCGATGGCGGGAATTTGCGCAATGCAATTGCTCGTGAGGCAACAGCAACCGTGATTGTTCCGAATGTGCAAAAAGAACAGTTGGTGGCTGAAATCAATATGTTTTCGACCGATGTTGAATTTGAGTACGAACGCACAGAGCCTAACCTGGTGGTTGATCAAAGTTCAACGGTTTTGCCTGCAAAAGTACTAACACAAGGCAGTCAGCAAAAGTTACTCAATTTGCTATACGCATGTCCGCACGGGGTGTTGGAAATGAGTACCCGAATGAACGACATGGTTGAAACATCTACCAATTTGGCATCGGTAAAGTTTTTGGATGATACCTGGTTGTTGATCACAACAAGCCAACGCAGTGAAATCGAAAGTCGGAAGTATTATGCATCGGAAATGGTTCGATCTGTTTTCGAATTGGCTGGTGCTGAGGTGAAAACATCAGATGGTTATCCGGGGTGGGCTCCAAATCCTGCCAGCCCGATTGTGAAAGTGGCTGTCGATTCCTATGTCAAATTATTTAATGAGAAACCAATTGTTCGCTCTATTCATGCCGGTTTGGAATGCGGCTTGTTTTTGGAAAAATATCCGGAATTAGATATGGTTTCTATTGGTCCAACAATAAAAGGAGCCCATTCTCCCGATGAGAAAATCAATATCAAAACGGTCGATAAATTTTGGGAACACTTGGTCAATATTCTTGAGAATATATCCTGATGGTTTTTTTAATTTAGGTATTCAGCCATTTGATGGCAGTTTCTTTCTCCGAGAATATTTTAATGTTATACTTGGGTGCTTTCATGATGTCTTTCAGGAGCATGGCCAACGCAATTCCCAGTGGGTCGGAACTGACGTAAGCTAATTTTATTTCCTTAAATTCTGCGAGATAGTGATTATAGATCTCGGCAAGTGAATCCAGTTCTGTCGGTTTTAGAACAGGGGTCGATTGCTGATGGTCGTGCAAGATTTTAATCTTACTCGAAAGCTCCATCTTTTTTAAATGTTGAAGATATTCCTCAAATACACTTAAAGGTGTTTTCCCGTAGAAAGAGGCATGTATGATGCCCATTTTCTCTTCTAAACTAAATACATTCATTTTTTGCGCGGTTTCAAGCATTGCAAAAGTATCTATTTTTTGTAAAAATCATTAGAATGAAAAAGAAATGTATAGAATATATGTTATTAATGTGAGGTAACTCTGAGAATATTAGAAGGTTGATGGAAAGCTAAAAAAAGTTAAATCTTTGGAATGTGAGATATTTTCACAACTATTATTGTTCGTTAGCCCCTTCTTGCTTAAGAGCTATTCGGCTGTTGTTTATAATGTTATGAAAAACAGACAATTTGGTCTGTTTCTAAATTAATTCCTTTGTTGCATTTGTTGTTTGGAAGAAATTAAAATGTTCCTATGTTTGTACTACTAAAACAGTAGGAAAGGTAGGATAAGATGAAAACAACATTTAAAAGGTTGAGAGTAAGCACTTTAATTGTGCTTTTAATGGTTATTCATAGCCTGGCATTTGCTCAGGTTACATATAAAGTTGAGTGGAATAAAAGTTCGGTATTTGTTAGTGGTACTTCAACAATACATGATTGGGAAATGAAAGTTGAGCAGCTTCAGGCGAGCTTTGAGTTAGCCGAAGCTGGCTCTCTTCAGGCATTGAAAAATGGACGAGTCAGCGTTGAAGTAGAATCGATCAAAAGTGATCGTAGTTTGATGAATAAAAAGACTTACGAAGCGTTAAAGTCTAAGAAAAACCCAACCATTACAGTGTCGATAGATGAGGTGAATGTAACAGGAGAAAAAGGGGTTGCCAAATTCACATTGAGCATTGCGGGAAAAAAACAGCAAATATCTGACGACTTCACGCTGGAAAGCCTAGCTGATGGACAAATGAGGATTAAAGGCGAATTAGATTTAAAGATGTCAAGCTATGACGTTGAACCTCCTGTTGCCTTAATGGGAACCATAAAAACGGGAGACGAAGTTAAAATTGACTACAATTTAGTTTTTAAACAGCAATAACTCGGGGCTCTGAAAACGAATCCGCTTCGAGTATTATTTAATCAATTTAATTATATCAAAATGAAAAAGGTTTCTTTGATTTTTGCCGTATTATTTATGGCAGTGATAGCGTCTGGTCAAAATTTCGAACAACCTAAGGTTGCCAAGGATTTTGACGGTGTTAAAGTGAAAGTAGGGGGAGATTTTGCTATTCAACTTCAGTCATTGGATCATGAGGCGTCTGTAGAATTAGTCGAACTTAATCATAATTTCAATTTACCAACTGCAAATTTGAGTTTGACTGCAAAATTGGCTCCTGGAATTCAGTTGTACATGAACAACTATTTGTCTTCTCGCCACCACAACGAAGCGTGGGTTGAAGGTGGTTACCTGACAATTGATCAATTGCCATTCTTGCCTGCAGCCAACAGTATTATGGAATACCTAACCATTAAAGCAGGTGTAATGAACCCAAACTATGGTGATGCTCATTTCTACCGCAGTAACAATGCAGCAGTTTTGAACAACCCATTCGTAGGGAACTGGATCATGGACAACTTCACTACTAACCCTGGAATTGAGTTCATGTACCGTAACAAAGGCTTCCTCGCATTGGTTGGAACCAACAATGGCCGTATGAACTATGGACGTGGTAATGATATTGGTGAAGACTTGGTTTTCAACTGGAAACTGGCTTATGATACTGATATCAACGAAGACCTAAGAATACGTGCATCCTTTTCTGGGTACCACGTTGGCGAAGGACACAGCGGATCTTACTTGTGGGATGGCGACCGTGCTGGTGCGCGTTACTACAATGTGATGCAAACAGCCGATGCCGAAGGTGATAATTTCCGCTCAGGACGTTGGAGTCCAGGCAGCGGGCAGTCAGAAATGAACAGCTACATGGCTAACCTTTTTGTGAAATTTCATGGTTTGGAAGTATTTGGGATTTATGAAAACATGAAGGGCGTTAAAAGAGATGAGGATCAGCATTACACACAAACTGCACTGCAAGCCATTTACCGGATCGGAAGCTTCTATGTTGGTACTCGTTTGAATAAAGTATCTGACAATGAAGACTCAAAGGTAACTCGCACGAACATTGGTGGTGGTTGGTACATGACTAACAACGTGTTGGTTAAACTTGACTACGTGAATCAAGAGTATGAAGGACCTGCCCATGGAGCGATTGACGGTGGAAACTTTAATGGATTAGTGCTGGAAGCAGCCATATCCTTTTAAATAATTGGTTTAGTTAGATCAAGCTGCCCCGGTAAAAAGGGCAGCTTTTCACTTTTTTATTTCATATTTAATGAAAATTCGATCAACATATTTCATAGTCTTTTTACTTATGGTGATCCAAACTGTTGACGGACAGATGGCTGCCAGAAAAGAGACTTTTAGTCGGTATATGTTTGATCAGGTTCACATTACCGGAAAAACAAATGTGAACGATTTTCATATGGAGTATCGGGAGGATGAATTCTGCAGGATGCCCAGTACATTTAGTTCAGATGAGGCAACGATAGAAATTAATATTCCGGCAGAAGAAGTCGAAGCCGATTCTAAAATCATGCTGAAAGACTTCCTTGATTTGATTAACTCCGACGAATATCCAAACATCACGATTGAAATTGCAAAGGATGAAATTGACTTTGCTTCACCAGATACTGAGGGAAAGAAGACCATCGAATTAAGTATGAATGGACTTACGAAGAAGTATCAATGTGAAACTGTTTCAGCGTCTTGTTTTGTAGATCAATGGTGCCTGACAGGACAATTGAAGCTTAAACTAACCGATTTTAATATTGAGCCGCCTCATAAGTTTTTAGGTTTGGTAAAGGTTCGGAATGAAATATTTATTAGTTTTAGAATCTTGTTTTCGTAGAACCAAAAAAACTAACTTTTGAAATTCAGTACCAAAACCCGGTATGGTATTCGCGCTATGCTTGAAATTGCGAAAGACGAATCCCAAAGCGGTGTCTTCCAGAAAGACATAGCCGCAAATCAGAAGATTTCTGTCAAATACTTAGACCAAATTATTCATGCCTTAAAGGCTTCTGGTCTGATTATCAATTTGCGTGGAAAAAAGAGTGGTTACATCTTAACCCGCCAACCTTCAGAAATTACGATACTGGATATTCACAACGCTTTTGAACCTGGAATTTGTGTGATCGATTGCTTGGCTCAAAGCTTTCATTGCGACCGCGAAACTACTTGTCGCGTTAAAGGTTTCTGGGGAGAACTGAATCGAATGGTTGTAGACTATTTCAAAGGCGTTACCCTCGAAGATTTATGCAAAGGGCGCATAAATCTGGACCAATAAACTTCTATTGCTGGCTCAAAAATAGAAATAGCGAATCAGTACCAAAAGAACACCGCCGACATACAAAATATCCAAATTACCGTGTGTAGCAACTTGAGTCGATGATTGACTTGGTTCATTGCTTCTTGAAAAAGAAAGCCCAGTCCAAATAAGGCTGAGCTTTTATTGTTGTTAGTATTCCATTTCTAAATCAGTATCGTGAATTTCGTGCCATGGAAGTCCGTGTTGGTTTAGCGCTTCCATAAACGGATCCGGATCAAATTCTTCGACATTGTATACGCCGTCTTTCTTCCAAAGTCCTTTCAGGTACATCATTGCACCAATCATTGCAGGCACCCCGGTGGTGTAGCTAACCGCTTGTGTTCCGGTCTCAGCAAACGCAACTTCGTGATCACAGTTGTTATACACGTAGTAGGTTTTTTCCTTTCCGTCTTTTAAGCCTTTAATACGGCAGCCAATTGATGTTTGTCCTTTATAGTTTTCACCCAGATCGCCCGGATTTGGCAAAACAGCTTTTAGGAATTGGATCGGAACAATCTCTTTCCCTTCATACATCACCGGTTCAATTCCAGCCATTCCAATGTTTTGGATCACGCGCAAGTGAGTCAGGTACTCCTGCCCAAAGGTCATCCAAAAGCGAGCTTGTTTAATGGTTGGGAAATTCTTAACCAATGATTCCAATTCCTCATGAAAGATCAAATACGATTCTTTTGGGCCAATGTTTGGATAATCCAGAGGCTTGTGAATTTCATGGGGTTCTGTTTCTACCCATTTGCCATCTTTCCAGTATTTCCCTTTTTGGGTGACCTCGCGAATATTGATTTCCGGGTTGAAATTGGTTGCAAAAGCTTTTCCGTGGTCGCCGGCATTACAGTCTACAATATCCAGGTATTGTATTTCGTCGAAATGATGCTTAGCCGCATGAGCAGTGTAAATACTTGTTACACCCGGGTCGAAACCACAACCTAAAATGGCTGTAATTCCCGCCTCTTTAAACCGGTTTTGATAAGCCCATTGCCATTTGTATTCATATTTTGCTTCGTCTTTCGGTTCGTAGTTAGCAGTATCCATGTAGCTAACTTTAGTTTCAAGGCAGGCATCCATAATTGGTAGATCCTGGTATGGAAGTGCTACATTCACCACTAAATCAGGCTTAAAACTTCTGATCAGTTCAACGAGTTGTGGAACGTTTTCAGCATCAACCTGAGCTGTTTTAATCCGGTTTCCGCCGATTTTATTTGCAATTTCATCGCATTTGGATTTTGTGCGACTAGCCATCATGATGTCTGTAAAAACCTCTGGAAGTGCAGCCATCTTGTGAGCAACAACAGTTGCCACTCCTCCTGCACCAATTATCAAAACTTTTCCCATTAATATGTTCTTTTTATATGAAGTTATTCTTTTCAAAGGAACTAAATTTTTTAAAATCAATAAAGCCCTTTTTATTCGAATTATTTTAAAACAGTGATTTTATAAATTCTTATTTTTTAGTGTTTTCTGTTTGAATGCATTATTTACCTTCAAACAAAATGGGCGTTAAAACGTATTTTATAAGGCATTTAATTCTATTTCTTTGTAACGAATTAAGTGCGATTTGCTATTAGAGTAACGATTCAAATTTAAACTTGTTTGAAAATGATTATTTTTGTAGCGAGAAAGAAGAAATAAAAAAAGAGGACAAAGCATGGTTACAAAGCAGACCGCAGATCAGCTGAACGCTGAGTTTAATGAAAAGAAAATTGTTGAAACACTGAAACATATAGCAAGTCAGTTTCCGGGGAAAGTAGTATTTACGACTAGTTTTGGAATTGAAGATCAGGTAATTACCGATTATGTTTTCAAAAACGAAATTGATATTAAGGTCGTAACTTTAGATACCGGACGTTTGTTTGAAGAAACCTACAAGGTGTATAACCGAACGCTGGAAAAGTATCAAAAGCCCATTCAACCGTATTATCCAAAACATGATGAATTGGAGAGTTTTGTTGGCGAAAAAGGACCCAATAGCTTTTATCTTTCCGTAGAAAATCGGAAGCAATGTTGTTTTATCCGTAAGGTAGAACCACTTGGCCGTGCCCTTGATGGGATGGAATGCTGGATTACCGGGATTCGTGCCTCTCAATCGAATAACCGCGAAGAGATGCTGCTTTTTGAGTGGGATGGCGGGCACGAAATTGTAAAATACAATCCTTTACGGGACTGGAGTTTGGAAGATTGCAAAGCATATGTGAAGGAAAACCAAGTGCCATATAATGTTTTACACGATCGTGGATTTGTGAGTATTGGTTGCTCGCCTTGTACGCGTGCAATTCAACCAGGAGAAGATTTCAGAGCCGGACGCTGGTGGTGGGAAAGTAACTCCAAGAAAGAATGTGGACTACATACACATCAATAAAAATGGTGAACAACTAAAATATTGCAAGCAGGTTATGATGACCTGCTTTTTTTAGTCTATAATCCTACGACCGAAAGGGGTCAAGGCCAGACTCATCAATTTAAAATGTTGTTTGGCGAATGGAAGCCCGACAATGGTGATTGCAAAAAGTAACCCGAATGCCAAATGAGTTAGGGTAATCCAAATACCACCAACAAAAAACCATAGTATATTCATAACGGTTGAAAGGCAGCCCGGAGCATAGTCCATATATTCTATGCGTTTGCCAAAAGGCCATAAAGCCAGCAACGATAATTTAATGCTTTGCAATCCGAACGGGATACCAACAATTGTCAGGCAGAGTAAAAGTCCTCCAATCAGGTATTCCAGAAAAATAAAGAAACCTCCAAATACAATCCAAATAACATTACCTAGTGTGCTCATCTTTTTTGTTTGAATGTTTGGTTTTTTGTTGATTCGAATGTAGTTTTTTTGCTTCGATCCAGTATTAGTTTTTCGGTGAACAGGGAAAATTTCTGGATGAATGAATTACATGCTACTTTTTTTGCTTTCGACCAGGCAATAGAGTTCTCTACAAAAAATGAACGACCTTTGCGGACAGCTGTCTTTTTATATTTTGGAGTTGTGGTTCATATTTACTGGTTGCCATTTTTTTACTGATCCGGGACTAGCTTTTAGTGAAGTTGAGTTTTAATCCAGTCTAAAATCTGATGACGGGTAGTTGTTGAAATCCAGTGTTCATTTATAGGAGTGATTAACGCTTCTTTATCGCAATTCAATGTATTATAAATGATGTAGCTGGTTGTAGGAGGACAAACATTATCATTGTAACCCCAGGTCATAAAAACAGGAACATTAATCAGCTTCGCGAAATTGACCACATCATAATAAGCCATCGTATTGATTTTTTCGGGTGTGTCCATTCCATCAAAATAAAGTGAGAAATGAGGATACCCACCTGCACGTCCGGCTTTAAATCCGGCCATGTCGCTTAGCGCCGGATGATTGGCTGCACATGCTGTCACTCGGGAGTCAAGTGCAGTTGTAATCAAGGCTAGCGCTCCGCCCTGACTTCCTCCCTGAGCAATTAGGTTTTTACCATCCCATTCAGGTAGGCTGATTAAAAAATCTAAAGCCCGAACGCAGGACAGGTACACTTTTTTCATGTAATACGAATCTTTGTTGTCTAGGCCATTAACCAAATAACTATTATTCCCCTGGCCAAAAGCCTGACTAATTTCGCGATAGGTTTCACGGTCTAAATTCGGGCGAATACCGTGAATTTCCATATCGAAACGAATACAGCCTCCTTCAGCATAAAAAATATCTTTCATTGGATTCATGGGTTTGATTCCAGCACCCGGAGGTGAAAATACGACTGGGAATTTCCCTTCTTTTTTAGGCAAAGTAAGGTATCCGTAAACATATTCCTTTTTTTTGAAGGCCTGCAGTTTTATAAGATAGCAGTCAACCTTATTGCTTGAATATTCGGGTACAAACGTTTTCTCATATACCATGGGGCATTTTGCTGCTTCGTCTTTGGCTTCATTCCAAAAGCTGACAAAATCATCTGGAAATTGAGTGTAAGGCTTTAGCTTCTCCGGTGCAAAACCTACTTTGATATGATGTTTATATTCCACACCATTCAGCTCTATCTCAAGTTTACAGTCTCTAAATCCCGGTTTTGACATGGATCCTATTGGTATTTCAGCTTCTCCGTTTCTCAGCGTGACTGTCCCGCTTTTTTCGCTCGGAAAAAGTTCCGGGCCAACGTGGTATCCAATTTCAATATTGTCTTGCAATACACCATATTCGTACAGGGATACGGTTATTCTGGCTTCTTCATTTAATTGATAAAGCCAGTTGGAGTTGCTAGGTGTGGTTACCCATAACACGTTACTACGATAAGGGTAGTTTTCTGCATATCCGGAGCAGATAATAAGCAAAAGGAGGCTGAGAAACGATATCTTTTTCATAATAGACAAAAATACAATATTGAATGAAGATAGCGTGTCTGTGTTGATATAAAAGCGAGGATGTTATTTTTTTATTTTGATTCACCTGCGCCTGCTCTGATCAAAAGATCAAAACAGGCGGTTTTTAGGTGTGTGTAGATGATTGTGTCAACACCATTTTGTTAAAAACCAGGCATTTGAAACGCGAAGATATGAGCTAGAGGTTATATATTTACGGTTCATTTCATGGTGCGCTTATCGAAAAATAGGGATACAAAGATCTGGCTTTACTTGCTTTTCACTTTTGATAAAAAGGCAATTTACTATTGTATTTTTTAAATAATGGTTCTAATCTGATCGGATAGAGTTTCCTTAGCAGCTTTTGGGCGCATAAACAACGATCGGCGCGGGAACAATAGTCATCATGAAAAGTCTTCTTTTGTTGAAAATCAAAATGACAGCGTTTATCATCGATGCTCCAACCTTTTGAAAACATTTCATTTTTGTGCTTTTATGTCGACATCAATTCAATTTGAATGAACTTGACAGGCTTTTTACTGTTCATTACAACAGAGAAAAAAATTAGAAATGAGAAAATTGGCTGCCCTTTCGTTGGTATTTATTATTGCTTCTTGTACTCTCAGAACAACCGAAGACCCGATAAACAAATCCCAAACCATTCCCCCGGATCAGATATCGCTGGGAGGCGTACTCGCAGAGTTTGTTAACCTGAAACAGGTCGATCAGCATGCTCATTCGAGTTCATTGCTTTTTACTGATAGTATTCGTAGTCTGCAATCCAATTTGGAGGTAATAAAGAAAGAGCAGAAGGAACTGGATGAAGCGTTGTTGGATGAATGGAATATCCTGAATCAGAAGATAACACAGAGCTTTGAACGTTTGTCGAAAGACGAAGTGAATGCCTGGGTAACGTTAAATGACAGTTTATTGAAATATACGCAGGAAGTTCGCTTTGCCGATGCTTTGGAACGCATCGCTTACAATCCGGTTGGCAATAATCAAATATCCAAAATGCAATTAAAATCATTTTACTATACCCGTTTGTACGACCGCATTTATTTCAATGTGTTCGGAAGTTCCAGCCTTCAATACGAGCATACTACAGGCGGAAGTGTGCGCTTGGTTCAGGCAACTGATTATCCGTTCGATAACCGGATTTCGATAAAAGTTGAATTGCAGGATACCCGCTATCTTGATCTTTATATCCGGATACCTGAGTGGGCAACAAACTCCTCTGTAACGTCAAAAGGAGTGAAGTATAATGTTATTCCGGGGCAATATACCGAGATTGCGAAAAAATGGAAAAATGGAGAAGAGGTCGAAATAATAATAGGAATTGAACCGGAAGTTATCGAAAATAATGATTCTGCTTTTGCACTAACTTATGGGTCTTTATTTCTAACTCATCTTAATTCATCAATAAAGCAGCTCACATTTCGTAAAGAAAATCCTATCGATTATTTAAAAATGGTCTCGCCGGTCGGTAAAATGCCAACTTTTACTTTTACCGGAATTGAAGATACCACCTTGGTTTTTCAGCCTTATTTTTCAGAAGAATATGATACGGTTGGCCGAACGGCTTGGATCAGACAAAAGTGATTCTGTATCATGCTAGCTTTTCTTGTTAGAATAAATCAAAGCAAATAGCTATATTTGCATACCAGAACAGAACAGATAAAACCAACTAAGATGAAAAATCTAACTTTAATGCTGGCCTTTGCTATAGGCTTGTTTCTTAATTCTTTTGCTCAATATGAGTATCCTTTTCAAAATCCAGATCTTCCGGTTGCAAAGCGAGTAGATGATTTAGTTTCCCGATTAACAATTCAGGAGAAAATAGATCAAACACTATACGAATCTCCGGCTATTGAGCGTCTGAGTATTCCTAAATACAATTGGTGGAATGAATGTTTGCATGGAGTTGCACGAGCTGGTTATGCTACGGTCTTTCCGCAATCAATATCCATCGCTGCTTCGTGGGATAAGGAATTGATGCAAAAGGTTGCTTCGGTTATTTCTGATGAAGCTCGGGCTAAGCATCACGAGTTTATCCGTAAAGGGGAACGTGGCATATATCAGGGGTTGACATTTTGGTCGCCTAATATCAATATATTTCGTGATCCCCGGTGGGGAAGGGGTCACGAAACTTACGGCGAAGATCCGTATCTAACAGGGCAGATGGGAAAAGAATTTGTTCTTGGTCTGCAAGGAGATGATTCCGATTATCTGAAAGTGGTGGCAACGGCGAAGCATTATGCGGTTCATTCGGGTCCCGAACCCTCACGCCATGTGTTTGATGCTCGTGTTAGTGAACGAGATTTGCGGGAAACATATTTGCCGGCTTTTCGAACTTTAGTAGTTGATGGAGAAGTGCATTCGGTGATGGGTGCCTACAACCGATTTCGTGGAGAAGCGGCTTGCGCCAACACCGAGCTTTTTGATATTTTGCGTAACGAATGGAATTTTGACGGCTATGTGGTGTCCGATTGTGGGGCGATCTCTGATATCTGGAAGTATCATAAGCTTGTGCCTGATGCTGCTTCTGCGGCGGCTCTTGCAATCAAAAGAGGGTGTGATTTAAACTGCGGAAGTACTTACGAAGCATTAACAGATGCTGTTGAGTCAGGAATTTTAACAGAAGACGATTTAGATGTTGCTGTGAAACGCTTATTTGAAGCCCGTTTTAAATTAGGTATGTTCGATCCCGTGGAACGAGTGGAGTACGCACAAATTCCATACGCGGTAAATAATAATCCGGCTCATGATCGGTTAGCCCGTGAAGCTGCACAAGCAAGTATTGTACTGCTCAAAAACAAAAATACGCTTCCCTTGTCAAAATCGTTAAATACCATAGCGGTAATAGGACCAAATGCAGATGAAGTACAATCACTCTGGGGAAATTACAATGGGATTCCATCTAACCCCATCACAGTCTTACAGGGCATCAAAAATAAAGTGGAACCACGTACGACAGTCTTATATGCTCCGGGAAGTGATTTGGCTGAAGGAATTCCTACGATGGAGGTTATCCCATCAATATATTTACAAACGAAGGATGGTGAACAAGGTTTGAAAGGTGAATATTTTGATAACAGCAGTTGGGAAGGTGAGCCATTGTTTACACAACTTGATGATAACGTAGATTTTATGTGGGATTTAGGAACACCCGACCCTCGTTTAGAAACGGGACAATTTAGTATTCGTTGGACTGGTTATGTCGTTGCTCCCAAAACCGGATCATATCATTTTAGTGATTGGGGAAAACCTTATATGAAGATTACCTTGAATGGAACGGAAGTAACCGGGGGTAATCATGTTCATCACGCGAACATCAAGCCGGTAACTGTTCAAATGAATGCAGGTGAGCGTTATAAAATTTTGGTTGAATATCAAAATTACTATGGCGATGCGACCGCACAACTTCTCTGGTCGGTGCCGGAAGAAAACCGCTTAGAAGAAGCTGTGAGTATTGCTCAACAAGCTGATGCAGTTGTTTTGACTTTGGGTTTGAATGAACGTTTGGAGGGGGAAGAAATGTCGGTAGAGTTGGAAGGATTTTATAAAGGAGACCGTACAAATCTCAACTTGCCTCAAACACAGGTTGATTTGATGAAAGCAGTTGTGGCAACCGGCAAACCTGTGGTGTTGGTGTTGATCAATGGAAGTGCGCTTTCCATTAACTGGGCAGCAGAGCACGTCCCCGCAATTTTAACAGCCGGTTATCCGGGTCAGCAGGGCGGAAATGCCGTTGCCGATGTGTTATTTGGCGATTATAATCCGGCGGGGAAGCTTCCGGTTACCTATTATAAATCGGTTGAGCAATTACCAGCTTTTGAAAACTATGAGATGGAAGGCCGTACCTACCGTTATTTTAAGGGCGAACCTTTGTACCCGTTTGGCTACGGATTAAGTTACACCTCTTTTGAGTATCGTAATTTGAGTTTGTCCGATATGGTCGACGCAGACGAACCTTTTACTATTACCGTGGACGTGACCAATACCGGAGACATGGATGGAGACGAAGTAGTTCAGTTGTATTTGACAGATGAGAAAGCATCAACACCAAGGCCAATTCGCCAGTTGGAAGGTTTTAAACGAATTCATCTGAAAAAAGGAGAAACGCAGACTGTTCAATTTACTTTGGAGCCTCGCCAATTGTCAATAATCAATAAAAAAGATCAGCGGGTTATTGAGCCTGGTTGGTTCACCATTGCAGTAGGTGGCGAGCAACCCGGGTTTGAGGGGAACACCGATGCCGAAACAACATCAACGATTTCGGGTCGTTTTCAGGTGAAAGGAAAAGTGAAGTCAATACAATAGACAAATTTTTAACACAATAAAAAATCCCGGGAGTTGTGAATTACCGGGATTTATTTTAATGGGGATTTTTTCGTCCGCTTTCTCTATTGATTCATGAATCTATCATGCATCTGGCGCTGAACCATCCATCCCGGGTATTCAGGTGTTAATGCACTAATCTCATCAAGTTGATTGATTTCATCTCCTGTAAGTTGAAGCTTCGTTGAAGCCAAGTTATCATTCAATTGATCCAGTTTTTTTGCTCCGATAATAACGCTCGTTACTGCTGGTTTACGAAGCATCCAGGCTAAAGCAACTTGAGCTGCCGAAACTTGATGGTTTTCCGCAATCTCTAGCATGACATCAATAATGTCATAGGCTTTTTCTTTATTTAGTGGAGGGAAATCAAAATCATCTCGTCGGCTATTTCCGGCTTTTTCTTTTTCCCGGGAATATTTCCCCGACAGAAATCCACCAGCGAGTGGACTCCACGGCATAAGCCCCATACCTTGATCCTCGATCATCGGAATTACTTCACGTTCGATATCCCGTGATGCCAAACTGTAGTAATATTGACCGGCGCAAAACGGTGTCCATCCATTTCTTTCGGCAATGGCATTTGCCTTGGCAACCATCCAAGCCGGATGATTGCTGATTCCCAGGTATCGAACTTTCCCGGCTCTGACAACATCTTCCAAACCACGCATTGTTTCTTCAAGTGGCGTCAGCGGGTCGACCCCATGGATATAAAGTAAGTCAATATACGATAAACCCATTCGCTCCAGACTTTCATTCACCGAATCAATCATGTGAGACCTGGTTAACCCCACTTGGTTTGCCCCGGGGCCCATTCGAATCCTGACTTTGGTAGCAACAACAACTTGTTGCCTGTTGACTCCAAGATCGTTAAGCGATTTTCCAAGCATCTTTTCCGATAGCCCTTCCGAATAAGCATTCGCAGTATCAATAAAATTAATACCGCCATCTAGCGCAGTTTTCATTAATTTATTGACTTCGTCTTGCGGTACTTTGCCAATCGATTCCCAAAAACCTTTTCCACCAAATGTCATTGTTCCAAGGCATAACTCAGAAACTAAAATTCCGGTATTTCCTAATTGATTGTATTCCATAATACTTCTTTTAATAGTTTTTTTAGTACAACATTTCAGCAGGACGATGGTTGATCAAAAGATGTTAAAAGAGGAGTCTACTCAACTAATCGTTAATATTTTGGTTGTAATGTAATAGACACAAATCATTGAGGTATGGGAACAAATTTTTATGAGTTTGAGGCTATTTCGTTGAGCGGAAAGGAAGTTGACTTTTCAAGCTATGCAGGGAATGTTATTTTAGTTGTAAATACAGCGAGCAAGTGCGGATTTACTCCTCAATACGGAGGATTAGAGAAACTCCATAAAAAGTTTAAGGATCAAGGCTTGGTCATTTTAGGTTTTCCTTGCAACCAGTTTGGCAATCAAGAGCCCGGAACTGAAAAGGACATTGCAGAAGGCTGTCTGGCAAACTATGGTGTAACATTTCAGATGTTTAAAAAGGTTGAGGTGAATGGCAATCAGGCACATCCGGTTTTTAAGTTTCTGAAACATAAATTAAACGGAGTTTTAGGAAGCCGTATAAAATGGAATTTCACCAAATTTTTGATTGACAGAAACGGAAATCCCGTAAAACGATTTGCCCCGGTTACAAAGCCCGAGAAGATGGAAGAAGACATAAAAGCATTACTGTAGCTTATTCTGTGGTGACTTGTCAAGAGTCTGATCTAATGACAGAAAAAGCGAACATAGTTTTGGTAGCTGAAATTCAGCTATCAAGAAAAAGCTAAGGTCACGGACCTATTTGATATTTTCGGTTTCGCTTCTATCACAAATTGTTAAAGACTCGAAACATGACACTAAATTATTCGCACTGCTTAGTTGACGAATTGGAGTAGCAATTAACGGTTTTTTTTACTTGCGAATCCACTCTGTTTTCTCTTCTACTGGAATACGTGTTCGTGGTGGGCGTTTAAAAGTTTCATCGGGCTCTCCTAAAATAAAAAAGCCAATTGGAGTATCTTCTTTTTCCAATGCCAGAAAATTATGCATTTGTTCCGAATAGCAAATATCTCCGGTGCTCAGGTACCCGCCAATGTTGAATGCCTCCAAACTTAAATAGATGTTCTCAACTGCACAGGCCACCGAAACGATATCCTCTTGTACCGGGAAGCGTTTGTACGGATCTCTTTTTGCAATGATGGCAATGATATGGGAAACCCGTTTCCACTTTTCGCTGTATGCAGCATACTTGAAATCGAAAAACTTATCGGCTGGGGTGATCTCTTTGTAAATTTGTTGTTGGACATTGAAAAAGCGCTTCACCCCTTCATCGGCAAATACTTTAAACTGCCAGGCTTGCACCAATCCATGCGATGGAGCCCAGGTGGCATTTTCCAGTAGTTTCTCAATAATTGAATCGGCAATTTTACCACCTTCTTTTAATCCATTTACAAAGGTTGATTTCCGGTTTTTTATCCATGCTGATATTTCTTGTGAATCTTTCATGCTTGTAGCTTTTCTGATTTGTTTTAGTAAACAAGCAATCGTCCTTCAGGTTTAGTACAAAAAGCTCTTTCAATGAAACCGGGTGTTGGGTTAATCGCTGAAGTTTCGTCAATCTGAATACGACTTTCCATTTAAGTGCAGAATTTCTCTATTTTTGTGAGCAACTCTTATAGTGATAGAAAATTATGAATGGCTCACTCGAACAGGTTAAAGATCTTATTGAATCAAACAAATTAGATGAAGCACAGAAGCTGATTCAGAAATCGTTGGATGTGGATTCCTCGTCGGAAGCATTGTATTTTTATCTTGGACAGATTTACTACAGACAACAAAAATGGGGTGAAGCAATCAATGCGTATCACCAAGTGTTGGAGTTGAACCCGGACCACAAGGAAGCACAATCCAATATCGAGATGGCAAAAAATATCTTAGGGTATTTCACGCCCGATATGTTTAATCCTTAATCATGATTTTTTCTTATGGCTTAGGCTATAGGAATGGAAAAAGCGATTGTTGTTCCGTTTTTCATGTCACTTTCAGCCCATATTTCGCCATGGTGTCTATCGATAAACTCTTTGCAAATCAGTAATCCTAAGCCTGTGCCTTTTTCTCCCTGCGTTCCGGCTGTTGTTATGGAATGGTCGATCTTCAGTATTTTAGTTAAGTTGTCTTTTGAAATACCAACTCCGCTATCGCTTACAGAAACCACCACAGCCTTATCGTTTCTTTTTGTATGCACAACAATTTCCGAATTATGATGAGAAAATTTAATGGCGTTTGAAATTAAATTTCGTAAAACAGTCGCTATCATTTGCTTGTCGGCAAATACCTCAAGTTGTTCATCTGCCTTGTTGATTATTGATATTTGCTTTTCTTTAGCAGTCGATTTGTAGAGTTCAATAACTGTTTCGCATGAATCTCTCAGGTAAATCTGTTCTGGTTTAAAAAGTGTTCTGTTGGTATGAGCCCGGGCCCACTCCAATAGACTTATAATAAATTTGTATACTTCTTGGGCGGATTGATTCAATGTTTTTGCGTACTCTTCACTATCCTTCATGTTCTTGCTCTGTATCGATTCAACCAGTAATTCGCTAAATCCAAGAATATTATTGAATGGAGATTTCAAATCATGAGCGACGATCGAAAAGAATCGATCCTTGATTCGATTTGCTTCCTGAAGCTCGTCGTTAAGGTGTTCTAGTTTCTTTTTCGACGTTAACAGATTTTGCTTCAACTTAAAATTTGAATAATGGATTGAATATCGCGAATAGCCCAGCAGAAATGATACGACTATTCCGAAAAGAAAAAATAATCCACCTTGAGCAAGTAAGGTTTCGATATCAAAAATACTGTAGAGAGAGTAAAATAAAATGTATTCACTAATAAGAATCAGGTTTAAAAGAAGAATAGTTTTTTGTCGGACGAGCATTATAAAGTATGGCCAGAAAAGGCTTGCTACTACGATATTCAAATTCCAGGATATCAATAGAAACTCGGTTTTAAGTACCGAAGCACCATATGCAAAGAACAGGTAGAAAACACTCATAAACGCAATGAATGCAGTTTGATTGGATAGCTTTTTCGCTTTGTTTAAAAACAATAAAACGAGACCAGTCAGGCAGACTATCGATCTCATGACTAGAAAGCTTTGCCAGTGTTCGGGAATCATATAATAGTCGAAAACACTAAAGCCCATATCCCCGATGATGCTTCCGTAAACGAAAATGGGGAAGAATTTATCATTTAATTCATTGAACTCTGCAGACCATTCAGTCGTTGGGTACTGCGTTGTGTTTTGTTTTGCTGCATTAATCATATCCTTTCCCTTTCATTGGTTTTGCGCAATTAGTAAGCTTTACGCAAATACTCTTCCCGTCATTATTGCTGCTTGTTATTGGACAACTGATTTGTACATCTACAATAGTACTGATTATTAAAGGTGTTTAATGTGTTTTAAAACAATAATAGGATCAGCTTGATGCTGGTTTGCAATCAGCACTTCATAACTGTCGATCAGTAATCCGGCCTGCCTTTCTCTTTTTGAGACAATAATTAAGTGATTGGCCGATTTAAGAAATGCATACAATAATTCAATATCAAGTGTACTTAGGTTATCCATACTATCTATAATTTTCTTTGGATGCATAGCCCATAACGGCAGCCTGTCTAAAAACCGGTTTGGCTGAAAGTTAGTTGTAAACTTTTGGAAGGTTTTAAATGCAGCTCTAAAAATAGCTTAAACGAATCAAATAATGAACATAAATAAGGGAAAATACTGCCAGATATTCCTACAGTTTCTTCATCCCGATCAGGTTGATTATCCTGCGCAGCTTATAAACCGTTGCTCACGAATGGGAGGTTACTGCTATATGAATCGTATCTAAACCTCTTTTATCATTGGAGTTTAGGCTATCAATTAGTCTGATAAAAGTTGACTGCATCATAAGAGCCGTATGAATTTAGAGGTTCACGTACGGTTCGGTGAGAAGTTAGGAGTGAAATTCCCCTAGCTTACTCGACTGGCGGTACGTTTTTTACTCCTCAGGTTTATTCAGAGGTGAATGATGTTCGTGAACAATTCTCCAACCATTGTCTGTTTTAAGGAACAGCAATGACATCTGCTCATTTATAATGGCAAGGTCTTCTCCAAATTTTAGATGGAAATCAGAATGAAGAGTTACATTTGCTACATTATCATATACTGCAATTTTCATATCATTCATATCGAATTTCAATACTTCTGTTACTGAACCAAAAACGCCACGTTCATACTTTTCGTTTTCTTCTCCGTTATTCCTAACTTCTCCATTCTTAAACTCAGTAAATTTTGGACTATATGCATGAAAGGAAATAAGTTTGTCTAAATCTCCATCTTTTACACTTTGAGCTATACTATCCATAGTCAATTTAACTTCTTGCTTTGCTTCTGAAAATTCATCGTTTAAGAGGTCAATTTTAACCTCCTCAATTTCCACTTTTCCCTCTTTTTGTTTGCATCCTGTAATTACAATTCCATAAATCATAACAAGTGTAAAAATCATTTTTGCTTTCATAATCTTATATTTTATTGGTTAATAATAGTAGATTGAAGCTACAAAATTAAAACGAGTTGAAGTTTTGAGAATGTGCTACAACGGCTACTTAAAGTACAGGAAAAATCTTAAAAATTCAAATTTTCGGTGTTAAATGGTGGTGAGAGTGGGTTCTCCGCTAGGCTTTTAGCACAGTTGCACAAGTTAATGAATTTTACAGTATGGATTATTTGAGCACACGGATTTTTGTCAGCTTAATCGGCTTTGATGACCAGGTGATTCCGATCTGCAGCGATGTCTTACTCATTGCTGACCAGGTGATCCCTATTCCCGGCGATGTCCTGCTTATTGCTGACCAGGTGGTCCCTATTTCCGGCGATGTTCTGCTTATTGCTGACCATGTTGTCTCTATCCTTGGCGATGTCTTGCATATTGCCGGCGATGTTGTCCCTACTCGTGGCGATGTCTTGCATATTGCCGGCGATGTTGTCTCTACTCTTGGCGATGTCTTGCATATTGCTGACGATGTTGTCTC
>NZ_JBSQYS010000012.1:0-119242 GCF_055140945.1 Sunxiuqinia sp. | reverse complement strand
GTTTGAGTTGAAACTAGTTTTTTCTTGACTAAAAACATGTTTTCCCCCTACGTTTACTCTATAAAGTGAATCGTAGTTTGTTTAGAATGCATTCCAAACTAGTTAAAGTCCACTTGAAACAAGTTATGGTTCACATTAAATATGTTTTAGTGAACATTAAACAGGTTCTCGCCGACATTAAATAGGTTTTAGTCCACATTAAACTGGTTTCAGCCTACTTGAAACAGGTGCTAGCCCACATTAACTGCTATTTAGTGTGAAAAGAGCTTGATTGTGTTCAATAAAATGGTGTCAGTTCGTTTTTTGCTGTTCATGGTTCGAGGAATAACCAAAACCATCCCGTCAACCGCTTTGCGATTGCCACCCCTCCTCGGTGTGGATGGGAAATTGGTCTGTGGTTAATCGCCGGCCATGAAATAGTCAAGCAAGCGTTGTTGATCTGTCCTCATTTCTCCTCCTTGAAAAGGAGGAGTCCGGACTTTAGTCCGGGAGGTGGTTGCTTTGAATCCGGTCGATTGTTGTTTTGAATGAAATTAAATTATGGTCAGTAGTATTACTCGCCTCCCAAAATTGCTAACTTGGAACAATTAAAACTCGTAATACACGACCAATGAATCGAAATGTTCGGTTGCTCATTGGCAAAAATGAAAAGTCTATTGGACTTAATTCCGAGGGACAATTCGTATTACGTGAGTGCATTACGGCTTGAGGTATATAAGAGATATAGAATAGGCCTGTTATATGCACAGACGTTACAGCGCATTTTGACGAAAAAAAAAGACAGACTAATATTAATAAACTAAAACACTGAAAAAACCAAAAATCCTGTCGTAAAGACAGGAACCAGACAAAGATAATAAAGCCAAAAATAAACACTGTATTTCCAGACAATCCAGCATTCAGAAAAAAATAAAAAACAAGACAGAAAGAAGGAAGCAGAAAAAATTATAATCCTCAAAGACAAGTTAACTGTAATTGAGAGAGCGGAGCATTAAAAAAACGCACTATTAAAATGGACACTAACAATAAAAGAAATACTAATAATACCCAAGCTTATGGATAATAAAAAAATCGTATTAACTCTAATTTTAGGACTTATCATTTTAACTTGTATAAACAAAGCTAGTTACAGCCAGATTGGAAGCTCAATTTCGTTTGCAACTGACAAAGTCCTAGGTTTGAATATTTTCTACACAAAAAATAATGATAGTTTTTATTTGGGTTATTCTCATCAGTTCAATGGACAAAAAAATACTGTCGTAAATGAGAGAAAAGAAACTTATGGAACTACACCAATCGAAAACGGAGATTTTTATTCATTAGTTGACCTTGGATATAGTAGATTGTTTTTCAAACGACTCACAGTACAACCGGAAGTGAGTTTTGGTAGCAAAAAATACTTTACAAGCTACTCAGACAGGCGATTTAAAGACGATGGATATTCATTGGTTAGTAGTTCTGAGACAATAACTGGAATTGGTGTAAATTTAGGCTATAAAGTAAATAGCTTTATTGAACCATTTTGTGGATTTCATACAATTAAAAAACTAAACATTGGTGTTAGGATACACTTTGACATATATTAAAAAAACGCGCGGTAATAAACAGGGCTTTAAGCACCGCGTAGTACCCAGCTTAGAGCCCCGGATGAACGATAGCCGTCTCATAATTTGTACATTTACATGCATTAATTATTGGGTGGGCTGTCAGGCTCTACTCTACTGGTGCATTTAATACAGAATCATATATGAAAGAGCGACTAATAATAATTTCTGACTTGTGGGGAAGAGAAAAATCTCAGTGGTCAATAAATTATTCTCGAATTTTAGAAACAAAATTTGAAGTTGAATTATACGATAGTTGCGAACTTGGACAAATAGATAAATCAGACTATACTCAAGAAAGCTTACACAAACAATTCGTTAATGGTGGCATAGAAAAAGCGGTGGAGAATCTTTTAGATTGTGAAAAGCATAAAGTGAATATTCTTGCATTTAGCATTGGTGGTACAATTGCTTGGAAGTTTGGACTTAAAAGTGATAATTTAAATACTTTAATTTGTGTCTCCTCAACAAGACTGCGAAAGGAAACTGAAAAGCCTGAATCTAATTTAAAACTTTACTTTGGCGAAAATGATGAGTATAAACCTACTGAAGAATGGTTTGAAAATATGAAACTCGATTATGAGATTTTGATTGATAAAGGACACCAAGTGTATTGTGAGACTGAATTCACCAAAAAGTTATGCGAAAAAATAATAAATGACATAACAATAAATAGGGCTTTAAGCACCGCGTAGTGCTCAGCTTAGAGCCCCGGATGAACGATAGCCGGCTCATAATTTGTACATTTACGTGCAATGATTTTTGGGTCGATTACATCAGGCTCTACTCTACACATTAATTTAAATAGAGGGACGCGAGTTTCTTAAAGTGAATATTGGAAAGTGTAAACGAGAAAAAAACTGGAAATACGGGAAAATGGATTTCAACTAAATTCATAAATTAAAAAAGTGATTTGTCAAATGGAATACTTAGGTTCTTGTTTATGCAAAGGAATTAAATTTAAAGTTATGGGTGACTTTGACAGTTTTTATTTATGCCATTGCAGATATTGCAGGAAAGACACAGGGTCTGCTCATGCTGCAAATTTGTTTTCTACAACAGCTAAACTAGAATGGATAAAAGCGGAAACTGAAATTAAGACATTTCAACCACATAAAAGTAATCATGTGAAAGCCTTTTGTACAAATTGTGGTTCAGCTCTGCCTAATTTACAAATGGACGGTAAGCTTTTAGTAGTTCCAGCAGGATGTTTGGATACTAAATTAAAAAAACGACCGAATGCACATATTTTTATCTCAAATAAAGCAAGTTGGGATGAGTCGTTGGAAGAGATAAATAAATTTGGCCGTTTCCCTGAATAAGAAATAAATTCGTTCCTGTTTCTTTTGATATATCGAGAAATAGCTTAATGGAGATTAATCTCAAAAAAACTAAGCACAATAAATAGGGCTTTAAGCAGCACGTAATGCCCAGCTTTGAGCCCCGGTTGAACAACACCGTTCCCACGCTTTCATCGCGTGGTGAGTAAACGGGAAAAGCTTTTACGGCATCGGGGGAACTCCCTTTGCTACTCGACCACTAGGACCGTTAGGCGCAAGGGAAGCTGAACAATACAACATGCAGAGAATTAAAAATGAAACCATGAGATTTATATTAAAACTGTTTATTGGTGTTTTGTGTATTGGCAATAGTTTGTGTGTAAGTGCACAAGACTATATGCCATTATGGTCTGAAAACGAAATGCCAAACTCGCTGGGGAAAAAACTAGAGCGAATTGAAGAACGCCAACGTGTTACACAAATTGATGTCCCGGGTATGTATCCATTTTTCACTTCGATGGAAGAAAATAAACGAAGTGCAGTATTAATTTTTCCTCCTGGTGGATATCAAAAAATGACTTATAATATTGCAGGCATTCAATTAGCGAAGTGGTTTAATACATTTGGCGTAAATGCTTTTGTTGTTATGTATCGGTTGCCAACATCGCCTGATTTGGAGGACCGAATTTATGGGCCAATAATGGATGGGCAGCGTGCCTTGAAAATTGTACGGGCAAATGCAGAAAAGTGGAATATCGATCCGGATAAAATTGGTGTTATGGGATGCTCTGCCGGAGGAGGGCTTGCAGCAAATATGTCAACTTTTACTACAGACTATTCGATAATTAGCGATTCGTTGGATCGCATTGACTTTACTCCTAATTTTCAAATCCTAATATCGGGAACGATTAGTATGTCTCAAAATGCACATCAGGGAAGTCATGATGCGCTATTGGGAAAAGAAGCAACAGAAGAAAATGAAAAATTATTCTCGGGTGAGTTAAATGTAACCAATCGAACACCTCCTGCTTTTATTACGTGTGCAGCAAACGACCCCGTTGTAAATCCGTTAAATAGCATTCATTATTTTGAAGCCTTGCAACAAGCATCTATTTCTGCATCGTTACATGTTTTTCCTGAAGGGAAGCATTCAATTGCGTTGCGCAACAATCCCGGATCAACTAACTTATGGACAGAACTGTGTGAAGCATGGATGAAACACCTTGGATTGTTAGAAACAAATAATTAAATCCCGGTGTCTGATCGAATAGTCTGGTTCGCCAGCAAGTAAGGGCGGGGAGTAGCTTCCAGATGAGTGTATGCGAGCCAAGCTTCTTCAACCTTTCAAATTTAATTGATCAAGCTTTTGAGCAATTATAGTAACCGTCCAGCGGCTTCAACCGCTAAACGGATCGTGCGCTTGATTTAACCACACTCTCATACAAGAGCACCGAGAGGAAGCGCAGGAAATGACAAAGCTTATTTTTTCTCGGCAAAATACTTGTAAAACAATGGGATGGTGGTAATGCCTTTGTAGAACTGCTCCAGTGGAAAATTCTCGTTTGGCGAGTGAATGGCATCCGATTCCAGTCCAAAGCCCATTAAAATTGTTTTAATACCCAGCACCTGTTCAAAGGTTGAAATGATTGGAATAGAACCACCGCTGCGAACAGGAACGGGGCGCTGTCCGAATACGTCGATGTAAGCTTGTTCGGCTGCCTGGTAGGCGGGTAAATCGATTGGGCAAACATATCCCTGGCCGCCATGCAGCGAAGTTACGTCTACCTTAACCGACTTTGGAGCAATGCTTTCGAAGTGGGCTTTAAACTGCTCGGCAATTTTTTCATGATCCTGATTGGGAACCAACCGAGTACTAATTTTAGCAAAGGCTTTTGATGGTAAAACAGTTTTGGCTCCTTCGCCCGAGTAACCGCCCCAAATGCCACATACATCAAACGATGGGCGAATGCCGGTGCGCTCGATCGTGGAATAGCCTTTTTCACCGGACAGTTCATCAACCGATAAGGCTTTTTTATAGCTTTCCAGATCAAAAGGTGTTTTTGCCAGTAAGACCCGTTCTTCAGTGGAAACTTCCAATACATCGTCGTAAAAACAGGGAATGGTAATGTGGCCATTATCGTCGGTCATTTGTGCGATTAGCTTAGCCAATGTATTGATGGGGTTGGCAACGGCACCGCCATACAATCCTGAATGCAGGTCGCGGTTGGGACCGGTCACTTCCACCTGCCAATAGGCTAGTCCGCGCAGGCCGGTAGTAATGGCAGGCTTACCGGGAGCCAGCATGGTGGTGTCGGAAACCAAAATAACATCAGCACTCAGCATTTCTTTATTCTCTTCGCACCACTTACCCAAGTTCGGAGAGCCAATTTCTTCCTCTCCTTCAATCATAAATTTGACATTGCAGGGCAGGGTGTTGGTCTTTACCATCAGCTCAAAAGCTTTGGCGTGCATCATGCCCTGGCCTTTGTCGTCGTCGGCACCCCGCGCCCATATTTTACCATCGCGCACTTCCGGTTCAAAAGCCGGCGATTTCCACAGTTCCAGGGGCTCAGCAGGCATCACATCCATGTGGCTATACACCAATACGGTTGGCTTTGCAGGATCAATGATTTTCTCGGCATAAGTAACCGGGTTGCCATTGGTTTCAAAAACCTGTGCTTGATCGGCTCCCGAACTGAGAAGCAGTTCTTTCCAATATTCAGCAGCCTTGTACATATCGGGTTTGTGGGCTTCAATTGAGCTCACCGAAGGAATTCGAATCAAGCCAAATAGTTCATCTAAAAAGCGGTCTTTATTATTTTCAATGTATGTTTCAATATGTTTCATTGTTGTAAATTTTGTTGTTTGCACTCGATTAGTAAAGATAAGGCATTCCCATTACATCGAATACGAGAAAACTCATGGATTTGCCTTTGTTATTTTTGATGAATGGCCAATACGTTTGCCCGTTTTAAAATGTGGGCTGTAACATCGGCAATGTTGAATAGCAAGTTAAATTGTTGCTGCGCTTCTCCTTGTTCGGTATTGTTTAAATGCTCTTTAATTTCATGCATCAGGTTGTCAATGTGTTTGTCGTCCATGCCGTTTTGTACTTGCATTGAATTGGTAACTTCCTGCAAAGCAGCCAGCACATCTTTAGCAATCGATAGCAGCTCGATCGTACTTAGCTGCTGCTGCTGACGATGTGCTCCAAGTGCCGACAAATACGATAATAGCGCATGGTTGAGGTAGGTGAGGGTAAAGGCTTGTTTGCGAAAGTGCTGTCGGTTTTTGGGCTCCATTTGCATGCCTTGCCAGGCTAACACCAGGGCGTTGTCGGCTCGGTGTGCCTGTCGGCGTGCTACCCGGTAATCAAAATCATCGTCAGTCGATTCGTGTTCATATTCATTGATGATAGCTTGAAAGTAGGCCGTGTTTTTACTCAGCGCCTCTTTAATGAGACCGGGCAGACGTTTGTATTGCCAGTCGGGCCATAGCAATCGCACACTAATAATAGCCAACACCGAACCAATTACGGTATCAACCAAACGCGGAACCATGATGGCTACCCCTTCATCAGTAATCAGGCTAAATGCACTGAGCACAAAAATGGTAATGAAAATAACAGAGATTGAGTAGTTCCGACGCAGCCAAAACAGAAAGGTAAAAGCTGATGCCAGCATGAGCACCAATTGTCCGGCGCTGGTCGGGAATAGCTGAACAATCAGCACGCCGGCAATAACTCCGGTGAGAGTTCCCAAAACCCGTTGTAGCAGGCGTCGGCGAGTTTCGCTGTAACTGGGTTGGCAAACAAATAAACTGGTGAGGATGATCCATTCTCCCCTTGCAATTTGAAATCCCTCGGAAATCGCAAAGCCAATCAGGAAACACAAACTAAGCCGAATGGCATACCGTAGCCGCGGATGGTTCCAGTTTAGCTGAGCTTTCAGTCGTTCGCCAATTTTTCGTTCATCTTTGGCCAGGCGTGGCGTTAAGCTTCGTTGCTGATCTTCGTTTAAATTGGCCAGTGATTGATGCGATCGGTTCAGGTTATTGATGAGTGGCGCCAACGGATGCGTCGCTTTATTTTCAGCTTTCTCGAACTGGTCTTTCAAGGCGTTTACCATCCAAGCTAACGAAATAGGATGCCGATAAGGTGTTCCGGTTAGCAGGCTATTGGCAAATTGTTTGATGGCCAATGATAGCTGCAGAAGCGTTTGCCCAATCCCTTCCAGTAGCTCTTTATTTTCCGGGTCGTCACTCAGCAAATCGTAGCGCTCGTGACTGGAAGCAGCCCGTTCGTGCAAGCTTTGCAAAAGCATGAAATAGCGCATGTAGGGTTTTAATGGTTCCTCATCCTTCACCGCATCGCCATAACTATTCAGTACGTCTTTACATCGATCGAGCGCGGCAACTAATTGCACGTTTTGAAGTGCCAACTGATTTCGTAATTGTCCCTGACGCGTTTTGTCACTTGGAAATAGTTTCGCTTTTTCTTCGAGGTAAGTTGCTAAGGCCAGGTAACCTCTGGCTAACTGTTCTTCCAGTAATCGCCACGGATGATAAAAAAGCAATACGAGCGAAAGCAACCCATAGAACAGGGCTCCGGCCGAAAGTAAAATAGGCTGCAAGTACCAACCGGGACTATTGTCGATACCCAGCATGGTGTAAATGCCAACGAGTATCGCACCAAAAGTAACTCCCCGGTATCGCTCACTCAATCCACCAATGAGGATAAAACCAATGGTGGAGATCGCAAGTCCGAAACCTAAAATAATTGGGTAAGGATTTAATAGGGCGACAGCAAAACTGGAGAATCCGAAGCTTACGACTTTTAGTGCCAGCGATTTGATCCTTCCCCGGGGATGATCGTCGGTTTCGGAAAGGGCACCGGCTAAAGCTCCCAAAGCCAGGGTAATGCCAATAACCGATTTCCCGGCAACGACAAAAGGAACAGCCAGCAAGGCAATCGCAAAGGTCGCTTTGGCAGCCATCAACCGATCCGGATTGCTCCAAAAAGCCTGTCGGAATGCTTCAAACCACGCTTGCTTTCGCAAAGGATTAATGAAGACCGAGAGCCATTGATTTTTCTCACTCATGCTTTACTTCAATTTTTAGTGTCGCTTTTAATTGAAACAAAATTAATAAATCATTGCTCATTTCATGGCAACTGAATGACCGCAGGTAAACTCACGGATATTCAAAAAAAAAGATACCAATCAGGAGGATTGATATCTTTCGTCTAAAAGTGAAACGTGTTATAGCTATGTTTTTCAGATTGAAAATTTAAGCCAGGAACTGTCATCCTGATAATCTTCAATAACCAAGTCAAGTGTTTTTGATTTGAATTTGCTCATGGTTTGTGTAATTTCCTGCTGAAGCATGTTTACTCCACCTTCAATCAGGTCGCTGCGAAATCCTTCGTCGGCCAATTTGTGTACCATGTCCATCGAAATAACACGACCAATAACTTGCCCCAGTTCTACCATTTTACGTTGAGGTAGTTGCAGATTCAAGTCAAAGTTGAAAAGCTCTTTCAATTGGTCGGCTGAGCGACTGGTTAATTCATATCCTTTCAGAAAATTGAACAAGTTCGTTTCTTTCAGCTTGCGCATTTGCTTTACAATTCCTTCTGAAATCTGAGCATAAAGAATATCGTTCGATCCCTCAAAAATCTGGAAAGGACGGCTGTCAACAATTCCGCGTCCTCCAAGATGACTTAGTTTGTATGCTTTTGCGCCCACCAATTGGGTAAGCGATTGAGCTGCTTCTTGCATCAGGTCGGTAATTACCGATTTAACCGCGTTTGCTTCAATGCCGATTTCTGTCAGGTCGTTTTCAACACCGGCCTTTTTTGCACTGTTTGAGCACATGGCCGAGCAAACCGTAAATGAGGCTTGTAATTTCGATAAACGCTCCTGAACCTGATCGTAGTTTAATAAGCTTTTCCCTCCAACTAATCGTTGTTTGCAATGGTCGATTGCTTCATCCATAATACGATGAATAAAACCCATGGCCATTCCCGGAAACTGCATGCGTGAACGATGCAGTAAGTCCAACATCATTTTAACCCCTGTTGAATGAGGTTGAAGGCGATGTGTTTTTGGAATTTTTACATCAATATGGTTTCGTCCGTAAGGAATCTGATACAATCCAAGGTTGTCAAAAAACTCTTCAACCTGAATGCCCTGATTGGGTTGGGTTACATCGCAAATAAAGAAGTCTATGTCGCGTTTCAGATCACCTTTTTCCGTTTTTTGTCTGGCGGTGAGTAGCCAATAGTCAGCCCATCCGGTTAATCCGGCCCAGTGTTTTTTTCCTCTCAGCTGGAAATAGTCTTCTTCTTCGGTACACGATGTTTGCATGTTCAGGGCATCGCTGCCGTAATCAGGCTCGGTAATCATCAGTCCACCCATGTTTCGCTGTTCCAAAAAGCGTTTGAAAACCGAAGCTTTAGCCTCTTCCTGTGCGTACTTTCCAACGGGCTGTAAAAACAGGGCTGAATTAATTCCAAAAGTCAGCGACAGAGCCAGCGATTCGTACGACGCTGCTTCAAGCAGTGCAATGTTTTCGCGCATGATGGCACCACGACCACCATATTCCTTCGGAATTCCGATCGACAACGGATTACATTCCATGATCTCGCGAAGCACAAAAGGAGGCAATCCCCGTTGTTGGCTGTATTTGTCAATATCACCTCGTTGGTGATAGACTTGTTTCATTTTGTCTTTAAGCTTTGCTAAAAATTGCTGGATTGGCTCCTGGGTAGTTGAATTCCTTTCCGAGGAAGTTTTTTTCATCTCAATAGTCTCATTCATTCTCATACATTTATAAAATGGGCATATTTCAACCCCATAACTGAACAAAACACCTTGAAAGATAGATTGTTCTTACGAGGGTGAATTTAGAATGGTATTTATTATGTCTTGCACGTAAGTTTGAAAGAAGATTCACTTAGCTAACTTGACTGTTTAGGTGGTATAATTTTCGGTATTGGCTGGGCGAAAATGATTTCATGCGTTTGAAACAGTGATTGAAGTTTGAAAGGTTGTTGAAGCCGCTCTCAAAGCAGATTTGAGAGATGTTTTGCTTGTTTTCAAGTAACAATTTGCAGGCGTATCCAATTCGCATTTCATTGACAAATTCAGTAACTGATTTACCGGTTTTATTTTTGAAATAGCGGCAAAATGCACTGGTGTTCATGCTTACATGTTGGGCAATCATTGTAACTTTTAAATCTTGCCTGTAATTTGAATTGATAAAATGCATCACTTTATCGAGCCGATCGCTCGACAAATCGTGCAGGTTGGCTTGGTAGGATTCGCTAGCCAGCAATCGTTGATTTTTAGTGGTAGCCAACTGATCCAGCAAATCAACAAAATGCAAGGTTCGCCTAAGACCTTTCAGACGCAGTAATTTTAAAATGTCTTTTTGCAGGCGGTTGGCGACGGAAGTTGAGAAATGAATTCCGCGCCCGGCTTTTTTCAATAAGTGACTGATTGCCTGAAATTCTTGATCATGATCAATTTGCTGTTTGAAAAAATCTTCAGGAAAATGAATAACAACAGCCTTGACTTTATACTGCGGATCATTTCGATGAAATAATTCATTATTTTTCCAAAAGTGGGGCACGTTTGAACCCAACAAAACCAGATCGCCCGCTTCAAAATTTTCCACGCTGTCACCAATAAACCGGGTTCCGAAACTTTCAATTACATACACTAGTTCATATTCAGGATGAAAATGCCATGGAAAAGTGAAATGTGGAAAATCGTCCCACTTTACTTTTAAGGAGCTTTCATTCTTAATATTCAGCTGTTCATGCATGATTTTCATTAATCCGCGATTTGATTGGGTTGCAAATATATTGTAAATTCATGCACAAATACAACTAGATAGAAGAGGTAATTCATTCTATTTTTGAGGCGACGTTTATTCATTAACAAGTTCTAAGTCTATACCATGAATAATTTTAATATTGAAGGACAAATTGCCATCGTTACCGGAGGTGGTGGTGTGTTGGGCGGGAGTATCGCTCAAAGCTTGTTGGAAGCAGGCGTAAAAGTGGCTATTCTTGGGCGAAATGAAGAACGGCTGAATAAGAAAATAGAAGCGCTGAAATCTATTGGCGAAATTGAAGCTTTCCCTTGTGATGTGTTGGATGAAGAGCGACTGAAAGAAGTTCGCGATGAGATTCTTGATAAATGGGGGGCGATTGATATCCTGATTAATGCTGCAGGCGGAAATATCCCGGGTGCCACATTAACCGAGGAGCAAACCATTTTTGATATGAAGTTGACTGACTACCGAAAGGTGACCGATGTAAATATGCATGGTACGGTAGTTCCAAGTTTGATTTTCGGAGAAGCGATGGCAAAAAACGGGAAAGGCAATATCATAAACGTTTCATCAATGGCCACTTATTCGGCTATTACACGGGTAATGGGATATTCTGTTGCTAAAACCGGAATCAATATTTTCACCCAATGGATGGCGATGGAAATGGCTCTTAAGTTTGGAGAGAAATTACGTGTGAATGCGATTGCTCCCGGTTTTTTTATTGGCGATCAGAATCGTGCGGTATTGATCAACCCGGATGGCAGCTACACCGAACGAAGCAAAAAAGTATTGGCTCGTACCCCCATGAAACGTTTTGGTGACATTAACGAATTAAACGGCATTGTTCAATTTCTATGCTCCGATGCCGCAAGTTTCATTACCGGAACAATTATCCCGGTTGATGGCGGTTTTAGTGCGTTCAGCGGTGTTTAGCTATTATAAAGGATTAAGTTATGGGGCTTGAAAAAACGTGGCGTTGGTTTGGAGATAAAGATCGGGTGAGCCTTGCTGATCTGAAGCAAATGAGTATAGAGGGGGTGGTGACCGCTTTGCATCATATCCCGAATGGGGAAGTTTGGCCGGTTGAGGCGATCCGAAAGGTGAAAGACCAAATTGAGCATTTTGGTATGCGTTGGTCAGTGGTGGAGAGTTTGCCGGTTTCTGAAGGAATAAAAACGCACAATGCTGATTATCCCCGGCTGATTGAGAATTACAAGCAATCGATTCGCAACCTTGGAGAGTGTGGCATTGATCGGGTTTGCTACAATTTTATGCCCGTGTTGGATTGGGCTCGTACCGATTTGCATTACAAATTGAAAAGTGGTGGCGAAGTTATGTTTTTCGACTTTCCAACTTTTGTGGCTTTCGATGCTTTTATCTTGAATCGGGAAGGAGCAGAAAAGGATTACCCGCCGGAGATTGTAAAAAAAGCAGCACAAAAAGCCCAGCAAATGAGCGACGAAGAAAAGGAAAAACTCGCTTACAATATTATTGTCGTTACGCAGGGCTTCATCAATGGTGCCGTTGATAGCTCGGCTCTGGATTTCAAACAGGCTTTTCTCGATCTAATTGATCACTACAAAGAGATTGATCACACCCAACTTCGGAAACATCTATCCTTGTTTTTAAGGGATGTTATTCCGGTGGCCGAAGAGGCTGGCGTGAAGCTGTGCATTCATCCGGATGACCCGCCATTCTCGGTATTGGGGCTTCCACGGATTGTGAGTACGCAAGATGATTTGGAATGGATCTGTAATCAGGTTGACTCGATTTCAAACGGACTTACGTTTTGTACGGGGTCGTTATCCGTAAATCGAAGAAATGATTTATCCGGGATTGTGAAAAAACTCGGTTCGCGCATTCATTTTACCCACCTGCGCAACAATGTATTTTTACCGGATGGCTGCTTTCACGAATCAGGACATATTGAAGGTGATGTCGATCTTTTCCCGATTATGAAAGCGCTGTTGGAAGAACAGCAATCGAGAAAAGAGAGGGGACGAGAAGATATTCGAATTCCGGTTCGCCCGGATCATGGTATCAAAATGTTGGCTGACTATGAGAACGATGCTAACCCCGGCTACCCGTTAATTGGCCGTTTAAAAGGTTTGGCCGAACTGACCGGATTGGAATTGGGCATAGAACGGATGCTTGCCGAAAAATAGAACCGGTAATTGGTTAGATCGGGCTATTGATTTTCTGAATTAGCTTGGCTGTTATCAAGTAGCTCAATTCGTAGGCTTTATCCCACATGCTAGCCCGTGGCCCAGCAATATTTAAGGTTTCGACCTGATTGATTTTAAGAAAATGAAAGAGCTGTTCCAAGGTTTCGTCAATGAGAAATGGAGAAACCTTGAAAAGGAAAATCGGTTTGTTCTTTTCTGAGGCATAATTATAAGTTAGCAAGGTGCCACCACTTAATTTCCCCTCATAAACGATCAGAGTGGCATCTGATTCATTGATGTTTTTTCTGGTGCGATCATCATAACTGGTGCTCCAAATTTCCTGGAGTGGATAGGTTAACGGGATTTCACCGTCTTCCGCCTTTCGGCCTGCAGGACACCAGCCTCCACAGGTGAAATTGGCGTTAAGACATGCATCTAATGCAGCCCGGTCAACTCCGGTTTGTCCACCACTAATTATTTTTCTGCAAATCATGCTTAAATATAAGAAAAGAACAATGAGCAGTGATGATTTTTCGATTGGTTTTATTGACCGGCAGTTTAGCTTGATGAATGATATTTATGACGATTTTTGCTTATAATATTCATAGGTTCCATTGATTGCTTTAGATCTTACACGTTCAACCAGTTGCTGGCGTTCGCTTTCCTGCAGTTTTACAAAAGATTTAGCCAAGTCAATTTTTTCCTGCATAAATTCAGCTTTTTCAGCTCCGGTAATGAGCGTACTTACAGGCAATGACCATACATAGTACAGGGCATCGCGAATGCTGATATAGTTTGGGATTAGTGGATCATCCGTTGTCCAATTCGCTTTTTCCTTTTTAGCAAAGAAACGCCCGTCAGCCAGCGTTTTCATCGCCAGGATACCAATGTTTCGCTCCAGCAATTCGGGCATCACATTCTCAGCAAAACTAAAATAGGATTGATCTAACACGTTAACAGGCATCTGCACTGTATCAAACGGATCATCATCGCGAGTTAGTTCCAACATCCGTTTGTGGGCATACGGATTTTGATGACCGGTGAACCCAATGTACTTTACTTTGCCACTTTCTTTGGCTTTTTTTACGACATCTAAAACTCCTTCAGCTAAGCGGTTTTCAACATCTTCGGGCGTGAAGATCGAATGAATTTGCCACAAGTCGAGGTGGTCGGTTTTCATTCGTCTTAACGAATCTTCCAAATGCTGCTGAGCATCTTTGGCATTTCGAGCCTGAGTTTTCGTCATCAGAAAAATATGATCCCGATACTTTGGGATCAGGTATTTTCCATAGCGTTCTTCACTAACGGCGGGGCCATACTGTTCCGCAGTATCAAAAAAACGAACCCCACCTTCAATTGCTGTTTCTATCACAGCCTGAGCATCGCGTTCACTGGTCCAGCCAATATGATATCCGCCAACGCCCAACATTGTCACATATTCATTTGTTTTGCCCAGCCGGCGTAGCGGAAGTAACTCTCCCAGCTTATCGCTTTCGTTATTTTGGGCACTGAGTACGGAAGGAACAGATAACGCAGCAGTCATGGCTGCCAGATTTTTTAGGAATTCGCGCCTGTGTGTCATATCATTTAGATTTTTATTAGTTAGACAAAGCGAAGTTCACTTTTGTTCAGTTCATTACAAAGCATGGTTGGCTGAAATGCCTGATGGGATTTTGGTGTGGTTTTTGCAATTGAACAGCCGACTAGAAAATACTTGCATTTCATCAATGAAAGTTAGAACTTTAGACGGCGATTTAAAAGTGAAATCTAACAACAACCAAGTTTGTTTATGAATCGGAAACTGATTATAATTATTTTAGTTCTCCTATACTCATTATATGCCTCTGCGCAAGATGATTTTGTTTCTCTTTTTAACGGGGAAAATCTGGATGGTTGGGTTGAAAAGAAAACCCCACGCGACCGGAATTACATTTTCTTTCGGGTGATCGACGGAACAATCATGGCTAATTCTTTGAATAATCCGGAGCACAATCCTGCTTGGTTATATTCCGAAAAGGAATATGGCGATTTTGAGTTGAAGTTTAAATTCAGGGCATTTAAAACCAGCTCCGGTAATAGCGGTTTGCAAGTACGGTCTCGATACGATGATGAAGAACATTGGATGCATGGGCCTCAAATCGATATTCACTCACCAGCTCCGTGGCAAACAGGTATGGTTTGGGATGAAACAAAAGGCTATGAGCGATGGGTATATCCAAATCTTCCACGAAAGGCAAGTGTAAACGAGTCCATGCAAAAGAAGAATGTGATTTTTTATTATGCTGAAGAAACCAACCAATGGAATGTTATGCGTGTGCGGTGTGAGGGAGCTTCGATTGAAGCCTGGTTAAATGGCATAAAAGTGACGAATTACAATGGGATCGGAATTCTAAATGATGTGAAGCATAAAAGCTTAAATGTGGGAATGCGTGGTCATATCGCAATCGAGATTCGTGAGAAAGATGCGTTGATCCTCCAGTTTAAAGAGATTTATATCAGGGAATTCTAATTTTTACTGAATTTCATTATTATGTGTTGAAGATGATGATCGTTCAGCCAATCAACACCAACAAACAATGAAGCGGGGGATGATGACAGCCTTGGCAGGAGTGATTAATCGCAATTCTTTCCACAAGATAAATTTGGATGGCATGGTTCAGTATCTTGACAACTACTATTTGAATAAAGAAGAACCCAATAAAGGTTGTCTGCTCGCTTTGCGGCGCATTATTCTTGAACAGGACACCGAGGTGACCGAAACACGGAAGTATGGCATGCCTTGCTTCTGCTATAAGAAAAAGATGTTCTGCTATTTATGGACGGATAAAAAAACAGATGAGCCGTATATTCTTTTTGTTGAAGGAAAATATCTCGATCATCCTGAATTAGAACAAGGAAATCGTTCCCGCATGAAGATACTCAGAATTAATCCGAGTGTTGATCTCCCGATTCAGACAATTGAATTGCTATTGGATGAAGCATTGGGTTTATATCGAAATGGAACGATAAAAGTTAAATAGCGTACGAGAAGAGATCACATTATTTGTAAGACTCTAACTAGGGTTTAGCCACAATCATTTTTTCAAAATGGGACATAAAAAAAGCAGGCCTTTTGAGCCTGCTTTTATATTTTGTGAGAATCTTCTACTAATAGAATTTTGCTCTCTTGTCTTCAATTTCAACAGCATTTTTTTGTGCTTCGTAAGCTTGATAAGCTGCACGATAGCTCAATGCTTGATTCAGACGCTGTTGTTCTGCTTGAACGTTTTCATCTGAACCTTCTGTTTTCGAAATAACTTTTACCAGATAAACTCCACTATTTCCAACAACTGGACTTGATGTTTCATCCTGGCTTAAGCTAGTCATTGTTCCAATCACTGCCGGCTCCAGTCCGATTGATGGAATAGATGTTGAGTTAAAGGTGATGCCATTAGCATCTTTCACTTCAGTATTTAATGCTGAAGCAGCTGCTTCAAAGTCTTTTCCATCGACGGCTTCAGCCATTTTTTGAGCAATTGCTTGCCCTTTGTTTTGCTTTTTAACAGCCAATTCAATACGAGGTTTCACTTCTTCAAAAGAAGCTATTCCTTCTTCGGTTGCACTTGCAACAGCTGCAATCACAAAGTTATCTCCTAGTTCAAAAATTGCAGAACCTTCAGTGTTGTGAAGGATGTCTTCAACATCAGCGTCGTACGCCGCGCGGATTAGTGAGCGAGATTGCTCCAATCCTCTTACCTCACGGTCATTTTCGCCAAATGTTGCAATTTTCTTTGTTAACTTCTCGTTTGCAATGGCTTCGTTAAATGAATCATAATCCTGATTTTCGGCAACAAACTTACTTGCCTTAGCATACTCGGTTTGGTATGTTTGCGTACTTGGTTCAACATTACGGATTAAGGTCGCCAAACGAACCTGCTTAACTTCTTTGCCTTTTTTTGTTGGTTGAATCAGGTGAACACCAAATTGCGATGTAGTAGTGTAGAGTTCGTTTACCTCTCCGTTGAATGCTGCTTCCTCGAAAGGTTTTACCATTTGGCCTTTTTTGAACCACCCCAGATCTCCTCCTTTACGAGCAGACCCGGCATCTTCTGAGTATTCTTCGGCGATTTTTGCAAAGCTGGCTCCGTCTTCAATTTCGCTTTTTAAGCTGTCAGCTAAAGCCATCGCGGCTTCATAACTTCCTACAGTTTCCGGCTTGATCAAAATATGGCGGGCTTCTACTGAATCGGGCAAGTCTTTAAAATCGTCAATTTTAACTAATTTGTATGTATTACCTTCCTTGTAAGGCCCGTAAATATCACCTTCTTCTCCGTTGAATGCAAATTCAGCAAGGTTCACAGGAAGTTCACTTTCTTTTTGGTAGATATTTTCAAAACGAACGTCTGAATTGACATTTACATATTGCGCATTGTCAGCTACATTTGCAAACTCTGGTTTTACATCTTCCATCCACTTCAAGGTGTTGGCATCATCTGCTTCAGAAGCTTTAACATTAAATGTTACATATTCAATGGTACGACTTTCCTCTTGTTTGTAGTCGTCTTGGTGCTTGTTGTAATAATCTCTCAACTCACTTTCAGTTACAGAAACCGCGCTATCAGGCAAGTAGCTGAATGGCAAACGGATGTATTGCGCATTTACGCTTTGATTCTTAGCTTCCAGACTATTTTTAGCTTCAACAGTTGTTGTGTTCAGTCCTTTCGCAACCAGGTTGTTGTATTTGGTTTGAATCCGTTCTTCTTTAATCTGATCTTCAATATAAAGCCAATAAGCTCTCTGCTGAGCAGTAGCATTGGTCTCCAATGATTTTAGGAATTGAAGGACTGCCGTTTTATCAACCTGCCCTGTTTGTGGGTTGCGGAATAATTGCTGAATGATTGGATGAAGGTTAGCTCCCTGAACCATGTCGAAAAGCTCATCAGACGTTACGGTTAACCCGAGGTCCTCATAAACTTCACTCATAACAATCTCGCGAACTAAATTTTGCCAAGCCTGCTCGCGCACTTGTACCCACGTTTCGTCGTCGAGCTGTGTAGCCCCAGTGTTCATCTTGTAGATTTCCGCCATTTCTTCAATGCGTTTTTGGAAATCAGGGTACTGAACAGATTCTCCATTAATATCGGCAACTTCTAATTGTTGAGGCCTTAATAATGAACTACCTGAGCGAAGCATATCGCCTAAAATGAAGGCAACTAGTGCTAGACCAATAATGATCGCAACCAGTAAGCCGGCACGATTTCTTATTCTCTGTAATGTAGCCATTGACTAATAATTATTGAATTATGATTTACTTAAAATTTTCGAGCTACGAAGATAGTAATTTTGAGAATTAAACCTTAGGATTCATTTTTTATTTTAGGTGTTGTCCAATATCTTAAGGTTCACCAGCTCGATCTTCGTGTTTGAGGCTTTTAGAATTTTAAAGCGGTAGTTGTCTATATCAATGATCGTATTGATTTTAGGAATACTTTCGTGGTGGAATAGTATAAATCCGGCAAGTGTTTCAAAGTTTTCTTTAACCGGAAATTTCAGGTTGTATTTCTCATTCAGGTCGTCCAGTTCAATGCGTGCCGAAAGAACAAATTCATGATCGCTAATTTGTCGTTCTACAAAATCAATGGTATCATGTTCATCTTCAATTTCTCCAAAAATTTCTTCTAAAATATCTTCGCTGGTCACCATTCCGGCAGTGCCGCCAAATTCATCAACAACGATAGCAATGCTTCGGTGTTGCTGAATAAATTTACTCAACAATTTACTTGCGGGCATGGTTTCAGGAACGATTAGTACCTTTTTCAAATTGGACCGAATAGATCCGGGATTCGCGAAAATTGTAGAGTGATGGATATAGCCAATAATATTGTCAATATTATCCTGATAGAAAAGGATTCTGGAATAGCCTGTTTCAATGAATTTCTGGATAAGCTCTTCCATATCTGAGTTGACATCGATAATCTCAATCTCAGTTCGCGGAACCATGACCTCTCGAAGTTTCACTTTTGAAAAGTCAAGGGCGTTTCTGAAAAGCTTCACTTCGTTTTCAAGTTCTTGTTCACGCATTTGCTGATCTTCATCTGTTTCGTTCACGAAATAATGCAGATCAATTCGGTTAAATACCTTTTTCTTGGTATCCTTTCCATAGGAGGATTTAAATATTGTTGTGAGCAGAACACGGGAAATACCGATGGTTAATTTAGATAGTGGATAAAATAAGAAGTAGAAAATAAGTAGTGGAAACGAAAAGAAACGTAGAAATGTGTTCGGATTTATTCGGAATAAGGTTTTTGGCAAAAACTCAGCAGTAAAAAGGATGATTAGCGTTGAGGTAATTGTTTGTAAAAGCAAGACAAAAGTGACGTTGGGAATGAAATTGAAAAACAGGGGCTCTAGAAGTTGAGCAAATGCAATACCATAAATGACAAGCGCAATATTGTTGCCGATTAGCATGGTAGCAATATACTGCCCCGGATTTTTTGTGAAAAGTGATAGAATACGTCCGCTAATAAAGTTTTGCTGTTTGTCCAGTTCCAATCTTAATTTATTGGCTGACACAAAAGCGATTTCCATCCCGGAGAAAAAAGCAGAAAATAAAATGGTAGTAAGAATAATGACAATTAGGATTTCCATATTCAACTATTCTTCGACTTCAATATATAGCGGTCCTTTAGGATTTTTTATTTTCCAGTTTGCCAGGTTCTGATCTGATTCAAAACCGATACCGGTAATTACCTGATCTTTACGAATAATTTTTACAAATTGTTCGGAATAAATTTTTTCTTTCTCTTCTTCCCAAATTAATTGTTCTGTTTTTAAGGTGTCGCCCTGAGGGTTTACAGCAACCACATTGTTTTCGGCTTCCCATCTTTTTTCTTTCTCGAAATAACGGGCATAGTTGGAGGTAATACTAGCTGTTTGCTCCATTTGTTCGTTATATTTTTCAATTTTCACACCTTCCGGAAATTCGATGAATGGGTCGTCAACTTTATCAAAATTGATCAATTTAGGAGTAATTAGTTTAAACCGAATGATTGTTGAATCAGAGTGGATCATCTCGTAGTCTTCAGCTTCGGCGCTATATAACCTTTCTCCCGACGATACTTCGTTGATTTTCTCGATCTTATTGGCACAAGAAAAGAAAAGCACTGCAATTCCCAGAGAGAGAATCGCAATGCTTATGCTTGAATATTTTGATTTTATTTTTTTACTATTTGACACGAGCTTTGGTCGTTTCATTTATCCAGCTACCGATAGTGTAACTTTGACCTTCTTCAAATCCTTGAAAGAACATCGTTTCTTTGTCAGGGAAATAACGTTTATAGATTGCAATTTTTTCATTTGCACTTGCAAATACGTCAGGATCCACACGTTTTGCTTTTTGGTAATAATCTACCGCCAACCAATACAATGATGCATGTTCAAAATCACTTTCTCCATAATGCTTGGCGTATTGAGCATAGATATCACCCAATAAAATGTATGCACGACCTGAGTTCGGATTATTTTGAATAGCCTTACGAGCAAGTCCTCTTGCTTTTTGGAAATCATTCTCTTTTGCGAAGATGAACAAGCCCAATTCGTAATAATACTTGGCCAATAACTCTTTATCTGTTTCCGATTCGATTGCATTTTGGTAATATTCCTTCGCACGGTCAAACTGATCACGTTTTACAAACAGACGAGCCATGTTAAAGGCTGCTTCGGCAGAAGGTTCCAGATCGTACAGTTTTTCAGAAGCTGTTGCAAAAAGCTCACTTTCTGTACAGTCTCTACGATCTAGAATCCTGAGCATTTTCTTCAAATCATCCACATTCTGAACGATTTCGTCATACTGTGGTTCATAGAGCGATATTAACGCTTCACAATCAGCAGCACCACTGGTTTGGAAAAGTCGATCAACCAAATCTTTTGCAGTTAAATATTTTTCACTCTCTGGTTCTGCTTTGAGGTAATTATTTATAATATCAGAAGCTGTTTGATAGTTCGCAGCAACTTGATCCTTTGGAAGCTCCCCCATGATGAACAGTCGTTTCGTCGCTTGCATAAACACAACTAAAACAGCTACCTCTGATTCTTTCTGTTGTAAATTGATTGACTCTTCCAAATAACCGTAACCTGTCTTGAGGATCGATTTTAATTGATCGTCATCCAGATTTTCATTGGCTAATTTGAATTTTAACAAGTCTGTTCCCTGACGCCCACGGACATAACCTTTTTGATTGAAGTATTTAATACGACGGTCATAAATTGAAATTAAAGAATCGATGTATGCATTTTTTTGATCCCAATCTTCCGTGTTGTTGATCAGGTACTCATACATGTTTGATCCATGGATATATAAGTTCAGAGTTGATTTTGGATACTTTTTGTAAACTATTCTCCATGGCTTCATAGCCGATTTATAATCATCTTGTTTGTAAAATTGATCATACATCGAAAGATTATTCATGAAATCGCGATCTTTAGCTTTAACTAATTCCTGACTCGTCCGAAGATCTACATCTCCCTCCTCGTCAGCAGTGGCTCCTCCTGTTGGGATTTCACCATCAAAACTAAAGTCGATTTTATTACTACTGTTTCCTTCAATATCAAATTTGCGTGAATCGTCAATAAAAGTAAATCTCAGGTATTTCGATTTTTCATCTGCTTCGATTTCATATTTCCCATCAAAGCTGGTCATGAATGTATCGTTTGATTTATGGGCTTCAACTGTTACCCCTGCGGCTGGCTCTCCATCTCGATAGACGGTGCCTTTAATTACTCGCTGTGCAATGGATGAAAATCCAGTTATAGCAACAATTGCTATTGTTAGCAAGAATGTTTTAGAAAATAAAGGTTTCATGATCAATTTTATTTTTAAGTTACACTTTTTTGTTAATCGAATTTTCGTTGAATAAACCACCGATCAAACAAGTTCAAATATAAACTTATTTTGGTATAGTTTTCACGAATTAAGTTATCCTCAATTGTTCCTCTACGTCCAAATTCCAATGCTAAATTGATTGTTGACTTTGAACGATTAACAGGAAGACCTACACCAAAACTCATGCCATATTCGTTAAGTTGTTGGTTGTTAATTTTTAAGTAGGACTTATCAAAGTGTATACCTGCACGGTATCGGATGCGTTTTATATAACTGCGGATCGAAGTTGCTTCCGGAATATATTCGGCTCCAAAACTTACTTTAGTTTGGTCAGTCAATTCGGCAACCGGGCTTCCAAAAAATTTGGCTTCACTCCACTTTGAATGATGGAAATCTGCGTTAACTTCAAGTTTGTTTAATATGGTATAAGACACTCCAAGTCCAATACTGGTAGGCAATTGAATTTTCCCGGGCTCATCTACGATTGTGCTCACAGAGTCTGCTAATGTACTTCCGCCGAAAGATAAAAT
The DNA here is from genome assembly GCF_055140945.1 of Sunxiuqinia sp. Taxonomy (NCBI): domain Bacteria; kingdom Pseudomonadati; phylum Bacteroidota; class Bacteroidia; order Marinilabiliales; family Prolixibacteraceae; genus Sunxiuqinia; species Sunxiuqinia sp. Next base: position 96,964 of record NZ_JBSQYS010000012.1, on the reverse strand, counting down.
CTTTTCTTGGTTCAGACTATGGAATGCGGTGAATTTTGATTTTTTATCCAAGGTGGCTCCAATTGTTAAAAAATTGTCATTTTTCAACTTCAGGTCATATTGAATACCAAGTAAATACGCAAAATCACGAAGTCTGGTTTGTTCGATCTCGTTAAAACCGTATTGTTGGGTATCATCAATAAAATAAATCGAATTATTTTGATTTAAGGTACCAAACAGATAGTAAACGTTAGCTCCAACTGACAATGATTCTGTAAGGTTAAACCCTGCCCCCAAATAGGCTTTCGAAATTGTACCTGTTCCAAAGTAACTATATCCTATCCGACCAATATCCGGATCATCTACCTCAGTATATATCTCATAGCCTTTGTCTGCGTATGGAGAAATTCCCATTGTTGCCGCTGACCATCGGGTAATTGGAAAACTGAAAGAGAAATACCTGAAGTTGGCATCGTTGGTTGTAAAACTGTTCGATGCAGACTTGTATTCAGATAATCGACCATCAGCTCCAAATTCGAATATAAATGACAAACTGTCGATTGCAGCGTAGGATGCGGGGTTTGAAGAGTTGATTTGTACCTGATGCCTACTTCCGAGCGATGCACCACCCATTCCTGCAAAACGTCCTTGGGAGTAACCGTGAAGGTCTCCCAAACCGAAACGAGAAAATGGCGATGATGTGTTGTTATTTTGTGCGAATGAAGTTAGTCCCATTAGAACGAACAATCCGCAAGTGAAAATTCCGCTAAGTCTTTTTAACATTGTGTTCCAGAATTCTGTTTAAACCGATGAGGGTTAAATTAAAGTGTACAAAGATGGTTTTTTTAAATTTCTTATCAAAGAGAATCGCATCTCCGCCAGTGATAATGATTTGTAATTTTTCGTAAATAGTGTTAAAGTGTTCGATGTATTTTTCGACTTCAAAAAGCAAGCCCATTTGTACTCCAGATTGAATGGCTGATTCAGTGTCTGTTCCTATCAATGGGGTTTTCTCGTTTTCCGTTAATAGGGGTAGTTTCCCGGTAAATTGGTGAAGTGCTTTAAAGCGGGTTGTCAAGCCCGGAGAAATGTTACCTCCAAGATATTCGTGTTTAGAGCTGATGAACTCGTAAGTAATCGCTGTACCGGCGTCGATTACCAGCACATTTTGGTTTGGGCAAAGTACCGTTGCGCCAACTGCTGCAGCCAACCGGTCTTTGCCAAGTGATTCAGGAGTTTTGTAGCGATTGGTTATTGGGACAGGCGTATCAGCATCCAGCTCAATATAGGTGTCAAAAGATTGCCGTAGAAAATGTCTCAATTCTGCCGAATAATCGCGAACTGATGAGACGATTACATTTTTTAGATCAGCATGTTTCTTAAGTAAATCCTGAATATGCTCCGGATGCAATTCGTCCACAACGATATGATGTAAGATCTCACTATTCTTGAACACAGCGAGTTTGATCCGACTATTTCCTATATCAATAACCAGATTCATTCTTCCAACCGCTGGCTAATATCCATTGCTTGTACCGAGTGCGTCAATGCGCCAATCGAAATGAAATCAACACCAGTAGCAGCCACACCTTTAAGTCGCTCAATGGTCATATTTCCTGAAGCTTCAACTTTTGCTCTTCCGTCGATTAGTTCCACTGCTTTACTCATGGTTTCGTTGTCCATATTGTCCAACATGATAATGTCGGCACCTGCATTGAGTGCCTCCACGACTTGTTCCATCGTGGTTGTTTCAACCTCAATTTTAATATCAGCAGGAACTTTGACCCGGATTTGTTCTACTGCCGGTGTTATTCCTCCCGCTACTTCAATGTGGTTATCTTTAATCATGACCATATCGAACAGTCCGATGCGATGGTTTGTTGCGCCACCGGTTTTTACTGCATATTTGTCGAGCATGCGAAAGCCTGGCAATGTTTTACGGGTATCCAATATCACTGTATTGTAGTCTTTAACCGCATCAGCATAGTTGGCTGACATGGTTGCAATTCCTGATAAACGTTGAAAGAAGTTCAGCGCCGTACGTTCGGCAGTGAGCAGTGCGCGGTACGAAGCTTCGAAACGAACCAAAACGGTGCCGTTTGTAACACTTGCTCCTTCTTCAACTTGAGGTTCCCAAACCAGCGACTCATCCAACTTTCGGAAAACCATTTCAGCAATTGGTAAGCCGGCAATTACTCCATCGGCTTTGGCAATCATATAGGCTTTACGGCGGGTTTCTGCCGGAATTAGATTATCGGTTGTGATGTCTCCTGTTGCAACATCTTCGTCTATCGCCAGATTGATTAGTGTGTTGGCGGCTTCAAGTTCATTTGCGTTCATCATTTTTGTATCGGAATAAAAAAAGGTTCTTGATATTTTTGCTGAATAATATGTAATCTGAAGTCTGGTGATTCCTTTTGGAAATCTTCACGAATATGACCTCCCCGGCTTTCTTCCCGCAAGAGTGCCGATTGTGTAATTAGCAAACAAATCTCAACGATTTGTCTCGTTTTTAGTTGATTATAATCTGTCAGCTGCTCAGGAATTCGGGTGTTAATTTCGTGTAACTTATCAATGGTTTCCTGAAGAAATCGACCTTCTCTAACAATCCCAACATTCTGGGACATCAAATCAGCGATTTCGTTTTTAATGTTCAGGAACGCTTGTTCATTTTCTTGTTTGTTGGTTAGTGCTTCGTAATTTTCAGCCTTTGTCGGTTTGGGCTTTTGCAATGAAGCTTTTTCGGCAGCACGCTTGCCAAAAACTAAGCATTCTAAAAGGGAGTTGCTGGCTAGCCGATTGGCTCCCATAACGCCTGTAGAGGCGACTTCGCCACAGGCAAAAAGGCTGGGGATGCTCGTTTCTCCATCCAGATCGGTTTTTATGCCCCCAACCATATAATGAGCTGCCGGAGCAATCGGGAGCAAGTCTTTGGTCATATCGTAGCCATATTCCTGCAACTTTCTGTAAATGTTTGAGAATCGTTTTTTTATTTTCTCTGCATCCAGATGTTTCATGGATAGGTAGATGTGCTTGCTTTTGTGTTTTTGCATTTGCCGATAGATTGAAAATGCAACAATATCGCGTGGAGCAAGCTCTGCCAATGGGTGAACTTCTTTCATGAAACGCTCTCCGACGGTGTTGAGCAGCCAGGCTCCTTCTCCACGTACCGCTTCGCTAATTAGAAAAGCGTCTTTGTCTTTCACAAAGAGTGCTGAAGGATGAAACTGGATAAACTCCATATCGGCTAATTGCGCACCGGCTTCATATGCCAATGCAACACCATCGCCTGTTGCGGTATGCGGATTGGTTGTTCGGCTGAAAATACGCGATAAACCTCCGGTAGCCAGAATACTGGCATGGCCTTTGAAAATTACATTCTCGCCCGAGACAAAATCAATTGCTTGCGCTCCTGTGCAACGACCTTCTTCAATAATTAATCGGGTGACCGCCGTATATTCAAATGAAGTAATAGTTTCCTGATTACGAACTTTCTCAAGCATAAAGCCGGTCAGCTCTTTTCCGGTAGCATCTCCGCCGGCATGCAATATTCTTCGCTTGCTGTGTCCTCCCTCAAGACCTAAAATATATTCTCCATCTTTTCGGTCGAATTTCATTCCCATGTCAATCAATTCTAACACTCGGTCGCGACCTTCGTTTACCAGAATCTTAACAGCCTCTTTCTCGCATAGCCCTCGCCCCGCAACAATTGTGTCGTGATAATGTAACTTCGGAGAGTCGTCTTCGTTTATTGCTCCCGCAATTCCTCCTTGTGCATAGTACGAATTACTGGTGTCCAACTGTGATTTTGTAATAATGGCAACAGTACCATGTTTCGACGCATGATAGGCAGCTGATAGCCCTGCCAAACCGCTACCAATTACAATGGTGTCAAAATTTATAACTTGCATTTACGTTGACTTCAAATCAAATAAGAGATGCAAAGGTATATAAAACTGATTTACCAGTAGCTTATAACGTTTAGTTTTTGTTCTGAATTCGACTCCATGGAAGAGTTAAATTTATGAAAAGTTGGATTAAGAAAAATTTACAAATAAATTTGAAATTCTTGTAATTATATTTCGATCTTGCGAACTTTTAATCTTGAAAAATCTCCAATGCGTAAAAATGACAGGAGTCAATAAATTAGGAATTTGTTTTTCAATCGGTTAAACTTTTTATCTCAAATGACATCTAAAAAAATCAATTCAGATGTTTGTATTATCTCAATAAAGCTAACATGGTGTTGAACCCTTGTATGTTACAATCCAAATAAATCGAACATGAACTGGAGAAAAATTACGTTTGTAGTTGTAGGTCTTATTTTTTTGCTGGGCGGATCTGCAGTGTTGTCAAAATTATTTATTTCAATGAAACCGGAACCGGTTCAAAAACCCGAAACTGAAGTGAAGCGCTATGTATCTGCTGAGCAAGTCGACTATTCAGAGGTCATTTCATCGGTTGAAGCTCAGGGACGAGTTGTGTCGGGAAACGAAGTTCTATTGGTTGCCGAAGCTCCTGGTAAAATTGAACCTGGCGATGTGAGATTAAAAAAGGGAACCACGTTTAAAAAGGGACAACATCTTGCAACAATATATAAAGATGAGGTTGAATTAGCATTGAAAAGTAAAAAGAGCCTATTTCTGAATAGCTTAACCAATATCCTACCCGATATTAAAATTGATTTTCCAGATCACTATCAGAGTTATTTGAATTTCTTCAATGCAATTGATTTAAACGGGACACTTCCGGATTTGCCCGATTACAACGATGAAAAATTGAAAGTTTTTTTAGCAAGTCAGGGTATTCTTAATAGCTATTACAGCATCCTTCAAGATGAAAAGAAGCTGGAACGCCATTCAATGTATGCTCCATTTGATGGTACTTTTACCAAGGTCAATTCTGAAGTTGGCGCTTATGTGAATACGGGAGGACAAATTGCGAATATGATTCGAACAGATTTGTTGGAGTTGGAAGTTCCTATTGAAAATGAATTTTCGCGTTGGATTAAAATTGGAGATCAAGTCACGGTTAATAAGGGAAGTCTTGAGTTGACAGGGAAAGTAGTGCGAAAAGCAGCCTTTGTTGATGAGAGCACGCAGTCGCGCAGTATTTTTGTTAAGGTGGACTCGAAATACAATGATGCATTATTATCAGGCGAATATCTATCGGTCGTTTTTCCGGGATTACCAATCAAGCAGGCTATGGAAATCCCCAGGAGTGCTGTTTTTAATACCAATGATGTGTTTGTAGTTGACGAGGGTTTTTTGAAAAAGAAGCAGATTCATATTATAAAAGTAAATACTTCAACATTGATTTTTGATGGGCTGGAGGAAGGCGAATACGTTGTGACGGAATCATTGATTAACGTGAAGGAAAAAACACCGGTTGAAATATTGGAAGCGAATACAATTGGAAATACTGAAAGTTAAGAAATGAGAAAGCTAGTTGAAATTTTTGTTCGATTTCCATTTTACGCAAACCTAATCATCGTATTTCTTCTTGTAGTCGGTGGGTTGAGCATGTATAACATGAAAAAGTCGTTTTTCCCGGAACGACCTTCACGAAATATCTATATTTCTGTTTTCTACCCCGGAGCCTCCCCTGTAGAGATGGAAGAGGGGGTTACTTCGCGTATTGAAGAAGCGGTGCGTGGCATTCCCGGTATTTATGAGATTACATCAACATCTTCAGAGAATTCAACTCGTGTTCAGATTGAGATTACAGGAGACATTGATATTGACGAGACCCTGATTGAGGTGAAAAACTCAGTGGATGGGATATCATCATTCCCAACTGCGGCAGAACGACCAATTGTATATAAACAGCGCACAACTTCGCGTGCCATGTTTTTAAGAATGACTGGCGATGTAGATTTGTTGACACTAAAAGATTACGCGCAGCAGGTTGAAGAAGAGTTACTGGCATCGGGGAAAGTTAGCCAGGTATCCATATATGGTTTTCCTCAGCTTGAAATTTCGGTTGAAGCATCGGAGGAAACGCTGCTCCGCTATGGGCTGACTTTTTCAGATTTACAAAATGCGATTTCCCAAAATAATAAAGATGTTTCCGGAGGTGAGATTCGTTCCATGCAGGAAGAACTCATCATCCGATTGCGCTCCAGAAGTGCTGACCCCAATAAAATTGGAGATATCGTTCTTCGTGCCGATACGGATGGCAGTTTATTGCGAATTAGAGATGTTGCTACCGTAAAAAAGAAATTTGCAGAGACACCAACAAAGAGCTTAATTAAAGGGAAACCCGTCATTACCCTAAGTGTCTCCAAGTTGATTGTTGAAGACTTGGAAGAAATTGATCAATATGTTCGCGGTTATATTGAAGAATTTAATACCAAACATCAAGGAGTTGAAATTGATATTACATTTTCATTTCTGGAGTTGTTATATAGCCGTTTAGACCTGTTGTATACAAATGGATTTCAAGGGTTGGTGATGGTGGTTCTGGTGTTGGGATTAATGTTGAGTACTCGCCTTTCCTTATGGGTTGCCTGGGGGATCCCTTCTTCATTTCTGGCCATGTTCATTGTTGCAAATTTAATGGGAGTAACAATCAATATGATCTCCTTATTTGGGATGATTTTGGTTATTGGAATATTGGTAGATGACGGAATAGTTATTGGCGAGAATATTTTTCAGCACTTTGAAATGGGGAAGACTCCAATGCAAGCTGCTATTGACGGAACTGTAGAGGTTGTACCAGCTGTTGTTACTTCTGTTTCAACAACAATGATTGCCTTTGCACCGCTGTTTTTTATATCTGGTCGGATGGAGATGATGTATGAAATGGCATTTATCGTATGTGCCAGCCTGTTCTTCTCATTTTTTGAAGCATTTTTTGTTCTACCGGCTCACCTTAGCAGTCCCTCGGTGTTAAACGAACGCGCGATGAGTTCGAAAGCGAAGGGTTTGCGAAAATACACCGAACGGTTTTTCTCCTGGCTGCGCGATTATGCCTATGACCGGGTTTTGAAATTAATCGTACAATGGCGTTATGTCGTTATCGGCATTCCGGTTGCGATGTTTTTAATAACGTTTGGACTAATTGGAGGACAGATTATCAAGACGACCTTCTTCCCAAGAATGGAATTTGACTCGTTTAACATCAATATTGCATTTACTCCTGGTCAAGGTGAAGCACAAACAATGGCCTATCTGGAACATTTTGAAGATGTTGTTTGGGAAGTAAATGAAGAAATGAAAGAAGATTATAATGACTCTGTTGACATCATCAATAATGCATTCTTGAGTTTAGGGACCGCCTTCGATGGGCAAGAAACGGGAGCACATGCAGGAAATATTAATGTCTTTCCACGAAATTCAGAGGAAACCGGAATCAGTAGTTATGAAATTATAGACCGGGTAAAGAAAAAAATAGGACCGGTAAATGAAGCAGAAAAGTTTACAATTGGCGCAAGAGGTCGTTTTGGAGCTCCCGTATCCATAAGTTTATTGTCGCGAAATATTGAAGAGATAAGGGCTGCGAGGGATTTTCTAATCACAAAGTTGGAGGAGATGCCCCAGTTAAAAGATGTTGTTGATAATAATTCACTTGGAAAGCAGGAAGTCCGATTGAAGTTGAAGCCCTTGGCTTATATGCTTGGTTTCAATGAATCCTCCATAGCAAGCCAGGTGCGGCAAGGGTTTTATGGCGGTCAGGCTCAACGAATACAGGATGGGCGTGATGAATTGCGAATTTGGGTACGATATCCAAAAGAGGACCGTGAAACGATAGGACAAATGGAGCGAATGAAAATCAAAACCGCAAAGGGAGAATATCCTCTGACAGAATTGGTCGATTATCATTTGGAGCGTGGCCCGGTTAATATTCAACGTTTTAATGGGAAGCGAGAGATTCGTGTTGAAGCTGAACTTGTTGATCCGGATGCTTCGGTTACTGAGATTTTGGAGCAAGTTGGAGAAACTGTCGTGCCGGAATTGAAGGTGATGTATCCGGGGATTCAGGTCGAATATCAAGGGCAACAAAAAGAGAGCCAGCGGAATATGAATGATATGATGCTGTATTTCCCGCTCGCATTTTTGATAATTGTTTTTATTCTGATGATCAATTTTAAATCTTTCGAACAGCCTCTACTAATCCTGATTATGATTCCAATGGCAGTTCTCGGTGCGATATGGGGACATGGAATACACGGAAAACCTGTTTCAATTCTGAGTGCCTGGGGAATTGTTGCTCTTACCGGGGTAATTGTAAACGATGCAGTTGTATTTCTGGAAAAATACAATTTGCAAATAACACGAGGCACGAAAGTTCGGGACGCTATTGTTGAGGCCGGGAAAAACCGCTTGCGACCAATTATTCTGACCACCTTAACCACTTCATTTGGCTTATTTCCAATTGTGTTGGAGAAAAGCTTTCAGGCACAATTTTTAATCCCAATGGCTATTTCTTTGGTCTATGGAGTCGCTTTCGGAACCTTGTTTATCTTACTTTTCTTCCCGGCATTGATCATGATTTTGAATGATATCCGCAGAGTTGTTCGTCAGTTGTGGTACGGCCGTAAATTTGAACCCGAGGAGGTTGAAATTGCCTACATACATAGTTTGAGAAAACTTGAAAAAATTGAGAAAAAGGACAGTCAAGATGAGTAAAAAATACCAACCCTTTTCAATTATGGATAAATTGGTGAAGATGACAATATTTGGAATATTGTTGCCAGCGTTTTTATTTGCATTTGCAACTACGAATGCCCAAACCAGCTTAAGCTTGAACGAGGCGATTGCAGCGGCTCTTGAGAATAACTATGACATCACCTTAACGAAGAATGATTTAAAAGTCGCCGAGTTGAACAACAGCTGGGGGAATGCCGGACGGTATCCGTATGTCGGGGTTTCGGCAGGAGCTAATTTTTCGAACAACCTCAACGAGAATGACGATTTCCAACAAAGTCGTTATTCAGGTGGACTAACGGTCAATTGGACTTTGTTTGATGGTTTTTCGGTAAACATCAGCAAACAGCGATTTGCCGAACTGGAAAACCTCTCGAAGCAAAATACAGCGATCATGGTTGAAGGTACCATTCAGGCAGTGGTGCTGGCCTACTACGCTGTTTTGTTAGAGAAAGAGCAACTGGAAGTTTTAAAGGATGTCATGCTGCTTTCCGAAGATCGTTTTAAACGAATTGAGCAACGAAGAGAGTTTGGTTCGGCTGTAACCTTTGAGGTTTTACAGGCGAAAAATGCCTATTTAGATGATAAAACAAATTATTTATCACAGCAGGTAGGCTATAAAAATGCCCTGCGTGACCTGGCTTTTCTGATGGCTGACAACACCAACAATACCTTTCAGTTGGATGATAAATTTGAAGCCATTCCGGTTGAGTACAATTTAACCGATTTGCATGACCAGATGATTGCTAATAACAAGAGCTTGAAGAACCAGTACATCAACCAGAATCTTTTAGAAAATGCGGTGATGGCCGCAAAAAGTTCATACTACCCGAATTTGTCATTTTCGGGCGGAGTTACCCACACACGAACCGGAATAGATTTGAAAAGCACAAACAGCGGTTACTCGTGGAATGAAGTTGATAATATGTACGGTAATTTTACACTGAGCTATAATCTGTTTAGCGGTGGCAACCGGAAACGGGCCTTGCAAATTGCTAAAATTCAACAAGAAAGTGGTGATGTGGAACTTGACCAGATGCAACATGAGCTGTTCAATCGGATGGATAATTTGTATGAATTCTATCTGGTTCGAAAGGAATTGCTGGATGTCGCCGACGAAAATATGGAAGCCGCTAAACTGAATTTGCAAATTGCGCAGGAAAAATTCGACAATGGGGCGATCAATTCGTTCAATTTTAGAGATGTGCAGCTGATATACCTGAATGCCTCATTGCGAAAGCTTCAGGCGATTTATAACTTTATTGATACGCACACCTCGCTATTGCGATTAACAGGAAGTATTATTCAGCAATACGAATAGTTGATTAAAGACATTTAATTGGGTCGTGCTCGGGATAATTGTTCCAGGTACTTTTTATTAAAACCCAAGAATTTCATTCCAAATCTGTTCACTTACCGGAATACCATTTTTAAGGTTTTTCATTCGTGTTTTATAGGTATGCTGTCCCGGATATCTGATTGAACCATCCGGATCGGTTTTTTCAGCTTCCAGAAAGTCGTCCAATATCGCTTGCACCGTTTTTTCAATTGCCGGGAAATTGGGCAGTTGTTTCAAATCGATGGCAACAAAAACTTGAGAAATTCCATATTCATCCTGACTTTGTCGTGTTATTTGGGAGGTGGAAAGGCCTGCCGAAAGGATCGTGGCGAGCAAGTCAAGCATTAACGAAAGTCCTGCTCCTTTCCAGTAACCAATTGGTAAAGGGCGGCGAGTTTCTAAAATCTCGCCTGGCAAGGTACTTAACTCATCTTTTTTGTTGAATCCACCAGGCAAAGGCAATTGCTCATTCTTCCTTTGCAAGTCTTCCATTTTCCCATAGGAATATTGAGACATGGCCATATCTAAAACAATAGCTTCATCTTGATACGGAATAGCAAAAACCAGCGGATTATTTCCTAGCTTACATTCTTTGGCTCCCCAAGCCGGAAGGTTGGCAATGGTGTTGGTCCAACCAATAAACGCAAACCTTTTTTTTGCGCAGTGCCAGCCATAAGTTCCACCCCGCATCCAGTGGTTGGTATTGCCCAAAGCCAAAAGCCCGATACCATTTTCCAAAGCCAATTGCATCACTCGTTCCGATGCTAATAGTGCATTGGTAGGACCCGGGGCTAATTTGCCATCCCATTGTTCGATGCCACCCATGCTGGCAACTTTTTCAGCTTTGGCATGTGGATTTATATAGCCTTTCTGCACATATTCAATAAAACGTGGAAACCGATTTACTCCGTGCGAATAAATGCCATCCAAGCTATTTTCAGCAAAAATGCGTGCACAAGTCTGCGCCTTGTCTTCCGGGAAATCCATTTTGGTTAAGATCCGGATGAATTGCTGTTTCATGTCCTCAAAGCGAATAGCTACCATTTTCGTAGTCGTTAATAAGCAAACTCGACAGCTGCTTTTGCATGAATTTCAGTTGTGTTGAAAAGAGGAATCGTACAATCTTGTTGATTGATGAGTAGTGGAATTTCGGTGCATCCTAGAATAATTCCTTCAGCCCCCACAACCCTTAGTTTTTCAATAATTGTTAAAAAGCGCCGTTTGCTTTCAGGTAAAAATTGGTTGACCAGTAGTTCGTTGGTAATGCAGTGGTGAATAAAGCTTCGGTCATCTTCTTCAGGAACTAAAACGTCGATCGATTTTTCATTCAGCTTTTCTTTGTAGAAGTCCATTTCCATGGTGTATTTTGTGCCTAGCAGACCGACTCTTTGAAGTCCGGTATTAGAAACTACAGATGCTGTTTCTTCACCAATGTGGATTAATGGAATTTTTAGAGCTTGCTGAATGTCATCAGCGTATTGATGTGAAGTATTGGCTCCAAGTAGCAAGCAATCAGCACCGGCTGCTTCCAACTTCAAGGCCGTGTGTTTTAAGGTAAGCATAACTGATAGTTGATCATTTTTCTGGTTCATCGCATCAATCTCACCATAATTGACAGAATAAATCATCATACGAGCGGCATGCAGTCCTCCTTTTTTCTGATTCATTAGCTGGTTAATCAATCGATAGTATTCCATGGTTGAAACCCAGCCGGTTCCTCCTACAAGACCAATGGTTTTCATGAGTTTTTAATTTAAAATTTTCAATGGTGTTTATCTCACTTTATCTACTGTTTTAAAGGTATTCAATAGAATTTGCCTACAATCAATTCCCCCGAGCAAGAACCCTTTACGAGCATGTACGACGTAATTTCAAATGGAACTTTTCAGTCATTGAAAACCTGATATGAAAGTATGAAAAACAAAAAAGGGTTGCAACAGCAACCCTTAAATTAAAATTGAGATCAATTTTAATTATAATTTTTTGAGCTTAATGTTTTTAAACCAAACATCATTTCCATGATCTTGCAAAGCGATGTATCCTTCTTTGGCAACATCTGCCCAGTCCGAATTCAAACCAGGGAATTTGCTGTCAGCAACCAATGCGTTCCAATCATCAGTCCACAGGTGATACTCAACAACAACTTCGCCGTTTTGCTTATGCACAACCGTTCCCTGGTAGCAAATAATTTCAACACTGTTCCATTCTCCAACGGGTTTGGTATTTTGTGGATCTGCAGGAATTAAATCATACAACGACCCTGCCTTGCGGTTTCCATCTTTTCCAAGTATCGCGTCAGGATGGCGCTCGTTATCCAAAATCTGCATTTCAGGTGCTGTTTTGTATATTGGCCAATCTTCAACTTCTTCTCCGAGGTAAAAAATACCGGAGTTTCCGCCTTCTGAAATTTTCCATTCTAATTTCAACTGAAAATCTTTAAATTTCTCATCGTACAGAATATCACCACCATCCTCTGCACCGGCCTCGCCTTCGCCAGACCCCTTACACATTAAAGTTCCATCAACAATTTGCCATCCACTTGGGAAATGATCTTTGTTGTAACCTCTCCAGCCTTGGCTGGTTTTTCCATCAAATAGCAATACCCAACCGGCTTGTTTTTCTGCGTCGGTTAAGGTGTTGTCGGGAACTGTTTCTTCAACTTGAGCCGACTTTTCCTCGTTGGCTTCATCTTTTTTCTTTGTGCCCGAATTACAGGCTGTAGCTATTGCAAAAATAGCTGTGAGTAGTAGCAAAAACTCTCTTCTCATGGTTATTAATCTTTTAGGTTATTGATATAAATTCTAATGAATTTATTTTATTCGATGCGAAATTAATAAAAAACACAGAACAAACAGTAGACAAATTGAAATGGCTTTGTATAGCAATCTTTAAAAATTTCATCCAATTAAAATTAAAAGTTTTTAAAGGTATTGGATGTAACTCCCTCATTTTAATTATGCTTGTTTGTAAAGCATTCTTGCACGGTCGTTTCATACTGATTTAAGATTTCGCTTTTCCCCTGAATTCGAGTTAAGTTGATCTACTCAAATCCCTTTCCCCAAGGTGTAAAGGGGCATGAATTTTCAGCTTTTCATCAAAAAGCGGATTTCTTTTAGTAATTTCGATAGTTGGTTTTAACTAGTCACATTGGAGTGACATTTATAAAATTTGTGATAATATGGGTACTCATAAGTCAAAGCGAATAGGAATTTTAACAGCCGGAGGAGATTGTCCCGGTTTAAATGCAGCGATTAGAGGTGTTGGAAAAACCGCTATCGTCGATTACGGGATGGAGGTGATTGGATTTAGAGCAGGTTATGCCGGCTTAATTGAAAAAGACTATGTCGAGTTGAGTGAATCACATCTTTCAGGGATTCTTACACTGGGAGGTACGATATTAGGTACGTCGCGTGTAAAACCTTTTAAGTTTGTGAATGAAGGTGATGACGAAAAACCAGAGTTGATTAAGCAAAATTACCACGACTTAAATTTAGATGCCTTGGTTTGTATCGGAGGCAATGGCACGATGAAAACAGCAGACAGACTTGCCGCAGAAGGGATTAATGTAATTGGGATTCCAAAAACCATTGATAATGATGTTTGGGGAACCGATGTAACTTTTGGTTTCGACTCGGCCTTGCAAATTGCAACAGAAGCTATTGATAGACTCCACACCACGGCAAACTCGCACCAGCGGGTCATGATTATTGAGGTAATGGGCCACCATGCAGGTTGGATTGCACTTTACGCCGGGTTGGCCGGAGGGGGCGATATTGTTTTGATTCCTGAAGTGGATTATAATATTCGGTCGGTTTGTAAAAAAATTGAGGAGCGTTACGAGGGTAATAAACCTTACTCGATTGTCGTGGTTGCTGAAGGGATCAATCATCCGAAGAAAATTTCAGCAGCAGCACACATTGGAGAGGCCATTTCTTCTTATACCGGGATTGAAACCCGTGAAACCGTCTTGGGATATGTCCAGCGTGGAGGAAGTCCGACTCCGATGGATCGGATATTAGCTACCCGTTACGGAGCTTTTGCAGCGCAATGCATTGCTGAAGGAAATTTTGGTACGATGGTAGCTATAAGGAATAATTATCTGGAAACAGTTCCGCTGGCCGACGTTGGTGGCAAGTTGAGCTTAGTTGAGCCAGACAATCCATTGATTTTGAAAGCGCGAAAAATGGGAGTTTCGTTTGGAGACGAATACGAGGAATTAGGATAGTTCTGAAAGATAATTATCAGTAAAAATCTCTGCCGTTTGGTGGGGATTTTTTTGTTGGAAAAATCAAAGATAATGCAAAAACGTGAAGATTATGCTTAAGAGCATATTTTCACTAGGTAACCTTTTATCCTGAATGGGAATAAAGAAGTGATTTTAATCTTCCGCCACCCCGATCGATTAAAATTTTTTGTGTGCGTTTAAGAGTTTCGTTGAGAAAAAGAGGTGCTGATTGCAGAGCAAACTCCTGCCTGGGCTAATGAATAATTTGCCGTGGTCAGCTTGATGAATAGCAATTTTTTATAACAACTAAAAACTCTTAAAATAACACAAAAATTCAATTACAGGGCCCTGCCCATGTTAATCGCCGCTCTTACCGTGGCCGACAATTTCAACTCAGAGAAAGAAGTATTTATCGAAGAAATCCCCATTGATCAGGAATAAAAGGAAGCCGGAAACAGGACACGGCTTCCCTTTAACGGTTCTTGAGACATTGAAATGAATACACCAATCCTCGATAAAAGTACACGACACATCGATAGGCGTGCATGAAGCATAAAAGCCAATGCACGATACATCGATAAGAATAAATGATATATCGAAATAGATGCATGACAAATTGATAAGAGTACATGACACATTGAAATAAATGCATGAGAGATAAATGACAGTGCATGATAGATTGAAATAGATACTGGAAAGATTAATGATGGTACATGACAGTTGGAAAAGCCGACATGAAAACCTGATCGGTTAAAATAGAATTTAGACAAGCAAACAAAGTAGATAGAGAAACCCAAAGAACAGACGAAACCATATAAACTTGAAACAACAACAGCTATGAAATCATTAATTACTTTTTTACATCTCGGCAATCATCGTTCCTGCCGTGCTTATGCTATTTCTTGTGGTCTGGGAGTACCACACGGCCTTTGTTTTATGCCTTTTATGCTATGCCCTGATTTACCGGCCAATTCTAGACAGCACGCGGTTAATCAAAAAAGGCTTGATACAGAAGAACGAAATTTGGAAAGTATTCATTGGTTGGGCACATCTTAAATGGTTTAAAGAACTTTATCTGGAGAAATAAAAATGAAACAGACCTTTGACTTTAGCACAAACCGCTTCGTGAAGTAGGCCGCACCGGGTTACATCGCCCTGCCGAGTATCGAAAACCTGCCGGGTATGGCCCGCCGGTACGGCCAAAAAAGTTGGAACCTTGCCATCTTTCAACGGGCCGGCCTGTATGTAGCAGTACGATACTACTTCAAGGCTAACGGGTAAATCGTGAATTTAGTTTTTAATTCTTTAAAACGAATGATCATGAAAGAATTGGATTTTGAACAAATGGAAGAAGTAAACGGCGGATTTAGTTGGAGTTGGTCTGCCTGTTTAAGCGGAGCAGTAAGCGGCGGGCTGATGCCTGTGATTGCTACAGCATGGAACCCATGGCTGGCAGTCGGTGTCATGGGAGCAGGATGCGCTGCCGGCGTAATAGATTATAATTCATAATTGCTTAAAACTTAACCTATGAAACTGTCAGGGATTGTTTTTATCACTGTAGGCTGTTTGCTCATGCTTAGTTTCTTTTTTAGGGTTACCCCCATAACTAATTGGTACATAAAGCACGTCCCTTTACTTCGGAAGAATTTTCCACAAGGACGCCTGTTGTTCATAATTATTGGCTGTCTTTGCATCGTTGTCGGGGCTATAATTATCCTTTATGATATCAATATAAAACTGCCATGGTATGAATGAAAATCGCTGATAATCAATTCAGTCAGATAGGTTAATTATCCGCTTCTTAGTTTTGGGTCGTTGATAATTTTCAAGGTGGAAATAAGAAGAAATTGTGACAACTTGAAATGCCCGATGAATTGAAAATTACAAAAAATGAGCATCAATAAATTCGTGAAGTAGGCCGCACCGGGTTACATCGCCCTGCCGAGTATCGAAAACCTGCCGGGTATGGCCCGCCGGTGCGGCCAAAAAAGTTGGAACCTTGCCATCTTTCAACGGGCCGGCCTGTATGTGGTAACACGATACTACTTCAAGGCTAACGGGTAAATCGTGAATTTAGTTTTTAATTTTTTAAATCAAATGATCATGAAAGAATTGAATTTTGAACAAATGGAAGAAGTAAACGGCGGTGGATGTAGCACTTCAGCAAATCGATTTATCTCATCTGTAGGGCTTGTTGCAGGTGTTGCATCAATGTTCGGCCCCGTAGGTTTAATGATCGCAGGGCCAACGGCACTGGGGATGGGGATCCTTAGTGCCTATTGCGCATTTTCGTACTAAAACGAGATGAATTGGCTATGCCTTTTCTAAAACCAGGTAAATTAATTGATAAAGAAAACTAATGATGAAGGTAAAACTTATGAGAATTGGGATGCTCCCTTTGAGACGATTGAAAATTTCCATAAACGATAATTCCTTAACATTAAAAGGGAATGAGAGCAAAGAGCTTGATTTGCCCAAAGGAGATTATACAGTTACCATGAAGATGGATTGGTGGAAATCATCTCATCAAATAAGTGTATATCCTAATGAAACCACTATTGAGATCAGTCATTATTTGCCAGATATATTTTATATCGTAGGTGTTTTAGTGACAATCATTTTAGCAGTTATATCCTTTGCGCTAACTATTAGTGTATTATACTTGTCGATATGGGTGTTTGTATTCATTCTCATACAGGTATATTACTTTTTAGTAAAGAGGAATCAGTATTTTTCAATTAATACAGAATGAGGATAAATGATTTATGTTGTAATCTACTTTCGAAGCTTTAGCACAAACCGTTTCGTGAATTAGGCCGCACCGGGTTACATCGCCCTGCCGAGTCTGGAAAACCTGCCGGGTATGGCCCGCCGGTGCAGCCAAAAAAGTTGGAACCTTCCCATCTTTCAACGAGCCGGCCTTTATGTGGTAACGTAGTCAATATATTTGGTTTAGGGAGTTAATAAAAGAAGATATTCCGGTTTTGGCAGTCGCGGCTTTTATGGGTATCATATTGGCAGTACTTGGGTTGGCTATGGCTATTTACACACAAAAGTTAATTGACCAAATTTTACCATCAGGTGATCAAAACCTCTTATTTAAAAGCTTGGGTGTTTTTGTTTTGATTTTACTTGCCAAAGCTTTCGTTGGTTATATCAGGGGCATTTTTTTAATCAGGCAAAGTAAAGACATGAACATCCGGATTGTCTCTTCATTTTTCGGAAAACTCCTGCTTCTTCCCAAAAGTTTTTTCGACAGCACGTCAACTGGCGATATGATTGGCCGGCTGAATGATTCTCAACGTATCCAACGCGTAGTTATCAATTTGAGCAGTAACATCCTGATTGACGTTCTAATCATCATTTCATCATTGGTCTATATCTTCATGTTGTCAACTTCGACAGGTTTTATAAGTTTATTGGCAATTCCTGTTTTTGCATTACTCGCATTTAAATATAGTCGAAAAGTGGTTGATCATCAGCGTGAAGTGATGCAAGCCTATGCCATCACGGAAAGCAAATATATTGACACGATCCAGGGAATAAAAGTGATTAAATCAGGAAATAAAGAATCACTTTTATCCAAAGCCATTCAGGCCATTTATAATTTCTTTCAGGAAAAAGTTTACGAATTGGGTATTTTGGGTAATAAAATCAACTTTTGGGCACAGTTTGGGAGTGTATTTATTATTTCCGGTGTGATTGCATGGACATCGTTTCTTGTTTTGCAGGAAACATTGTTGCTTGGGCAAATGATGGCTATCGTCACCATTGTTGGTACCTTGGTAACGTCAGTTATTAAAACAGCAATGGCCAATATCCAATTCCAGGAAGCTAAAGTTGCCTTTGAACGCATGTATGAATATTCTGCTACTAAACCAGAGTATATTTGGACGGGATCAAACCAGGAAATTAATTCGCCAATAGACAAACTGGAAATTAAAAGCATGGATTTTAGGTTTCCAGGCAAAAGCCTGTTGCTTAGGGATATCAATATCGAAATTAGGAAAGGACAAATTATTACCATTTTTGGTGAAATAGGTTGTGGTAAAAGTACCTTAATCTCGGTACTTCAACGTTTCTATCCCATTGAGTCGGGTCAAATCCTTGCAGATAATCACAGTTGGTCGGAAATATCAATTCCTGCTTGGCGGAGCCTGCTTGGGGTTGTCTCGCAACAGGTTAAACTTTTTAACGGAACCATATTGGAAAATATATCCCTGGAGGAAAATCCTAATGTTGAAGAAGTGGTTGGGTTTTGCAAGGAAATTGGGCTGGAGCCTTTTATTAGCGAATTTCAACAAGGATATGCAACCATTGTCAATGAGAACAGTACCAATCTTTCGGGTGGACAGCAGCAGTTGGTTGCATTGGCCCGGGCGCTGTACCGGAAGCCTCAAATACTTCTTTTGGACGAAGTTACAGCTGCGATGGATCGACGGACAGAGCAATTTGTTTTAGCCCTTTTAAAGAAACTGAAAAGCAAGATGATGATTATTTTGGTTACCCACCGAATTCAATTAGCGAGACAGACTGATCAAATTTATGTCATTGAAAATAAACGAATCTCCGCATCAGGAACACATTTGGATTTAATGATAGGCAACAACTTATACCGCGAAGCTTTTGAAGAAATGGCCATGATTTAATATCCTATATTTTGAACAAGAATAATATCCGGACCTATGTTTCTTAAATCATTGCGACTAAAACATTCCATCAAAAAATTAGTAAAAGGAAATCCTAACCAGCTTTCGAAGAGTGAATACGCATACCTTGCCAAGGTTATTTTAAAAAGGAGAAAATGTCAAATGCTTGTTTTTGGTGTTGGTAAAGACAGCCATCTATGGATGAATGTAAATCGTAAAGGAGAAACTATATTCCTTGAAGACTCCATCTCATGGTTTGCTCAAATTAGGACAGAAAATCCTAAAATTAAAGGATATTTAATAAAATACAACTCTCGACTGGGTGAATGGGAAGAGTTACTTAATAAGCCGTCAAATAGACTAATGCTTACTCTGCCAGACCAGGTGGGGAAAAGAGAATGGGATGTTGTTTTGGTTGATGCCCCGGCAGGTTACAATAAATCAACGCCGGGCCGGATGCAGAGTATTTATACCACATCAGTTTTATCTGAAAAAAGTGAGAACATCGATATATTCGTTCATGACTGTGACCGGGAAGTTGAAAAAGTTTACTGTGACCGTTTCTTTTCTAATATGCAATTGGTCATGGCATTCGACCGCCTTAGGTATTACGAAAAAGCGCTTTCTTAAAGTACTTTCGGACCCTCGGAAAAGATAGTTTTTCGTAGTTGTCAGAATCCGGCCTGTCGCAAACGGGTAAATCGTGAATCTTCAAACAAGAAAATATGAAAACCCTAATTATTATTGTTTTGATCGTAATAATGGCTATTCTGTCATTATCACTTTTCGATGTAATCACAAATAAGATCATTTTAGGAGCATCGTATATCGGATTAGCTGCATTGATCATTCATTTACACCTAAAAAAGAGTAAGCAATAGAAATGGCCTTTCGAGTTCTTTGCCGTTGGCGAAATGCAGATGGTTTAATTCCCTTTTAACCTTTACCTTTTCTCAACCGATGCATTAAACCGGAATCCAATACCGTGCAAGTTGATAATTTTAATATCCGGATCACTTTTCAGGTATTTTCGCAAACGGGAAATAAAAACATCCAGACTCCGTCCTAGATAGTAATCATCCGATCCCCATACATTTTTAAGAATGTCCGATCGGCTCAATACGGTATTCGAATTTTCGCAGAAGTAACGCAATAATTCAGCTTCTTTGTAAGTCAGTGTCCTTTTTTCATCTCCATGTTGAAGGGTCAGGTTGTCAAACAGAAAATCAAAATGGCCAACTTTACAGCTGCTTAGTTCTTCTTTTTCAACTTCTTCGGTATGGCTTCGTTTAAGAAATACTTTGATGCGTAAAAGCAATTCTTCCATGCTGAATGGCTTGGTGATGTAGTCGTCGCCACCAAGTGTAAAACCGTTAATCTTATCTTCGGTCATTGACTTTGCTGTCAGAAATATAACCGGAATCGAAACGTCTTTTTCGCGTACTTTTTTGGCGAGCGAAAAGCCATCTAATTTTGGAAGCATAACATCAAACAAGCAGAGGTCGAACTGGTTTTTTTGAAAAACGTCCCAGGCTTCTTCCCCGTTTTCAGTGGCCTTTACATCGTAGCCGGCTTCTTCCAGATTATCACGAATAATGAAATTTAATGTTTTATCATCTTCAACCAGCAGAATCTTTTTTCCTGTAAGTTCCATGTCGCTATTTCTTCGGAATTATTATCGTAAATATACTTCCTTTTGGCGAATTATCAGCGACTTCTATTTCCCAATCATGCCGTGCAATTATTTTTCGCACGTAATCCAACCCCAACCCGAAGCCTTTAACATTGTGAATATCACCTGTTGGAATTCGGAAAAAACGACCAAATATCTTTTTTCGAAACTCTTTGGGAATGCCGATTCCATTGTCTGCAAATTTTAAGTAAATCTGTTTTTTGCTCTGAGATAAACTGACCCAAATGCTTGGAGCTTCATCACAATATTTGATGGCATTGTCTAAAATATTAAAAATCACATTTGAAAAGTGAAGTTGGTCTGCTTTTACTTTCCAGTCAGAAACTGAACTTTCGAAGTTGATCGCGTACTTGTTCCCATTTTGACTGGTTTTAAAGTCTTCGATGCTTTTTTGGACAAAGGAATTGAGGTCAATGATCTGAAGGTCAAGTTGAAGCACTTGCTTTTCGATGCTGGCCATTTGAAGTACTTTATCGACTTGCGCCGAAAGTCGTTGGGTTTGCTCACTAATAATATTGGTGTACTCCTTTAATCGCAAGGGATGGTTAATAATTTTCGGATCCGAAATAACCTTTGATGAAAGATCGATGGATGCAATGGGCGTTCTAAACTCGTGAGTCAGGTTATTGATAAAGTTTTTCTGAATCTCACTCAACCGTCGCTGTTTAAAGATGACAAATAACGTATACCCGAAAAAAAGAATAACGATAAGCATAAACCCGCTAACAACATACCAGGCATGTATTTGATTACTATAGTATTTTGATCGGTTGGGAAACGAAACACCAAAGTAGTAGGTGTACTTTTCGCAGGTGGGTAAACCACATTCTTTTTTAGCCGATTTCGTATTGTAGTGCTGTTCAAAAAGGACATCTTCAGCGCCGCATCCATCAACCGATCGGTTTACAAGCAATTTCTCCTGAAGAGAGTCATTCTCTTCATTCAAATACTTGCCATATACCATTTTCTCATTCTCACAATCGTAAATGGCATATTCAAAATCAACTTCCAGGTTGTGGTTTTTAAATTCGTCCAATAAAAAGTGTTCCAATAAGTCGGGATGAATATCTTCATTGACGTTCACAACATAATAGTTGTTTGAAATCTGGTCGACCGCATTCGTAAGATTGGGCTTTTTTTCCTTCCCGGTTAACTTTTGATTATAAATTGCAAGTTTGTGGGCAACACCATTTAAAGCTTGTGTTGTTGATTCATGAAACTTTTTCTCATTAAGATCCACTGTATTCTTTAAAAAGAAGAATTGAATCAAAATGATTCCCAGTACAGAGAATGTAGCCAGTATAATAATGTATCTTATTGTATTCCTTCCCATTAATTTTCCCTCTTGCTCGATTGACGAGTACGAAACTACTGATTCTTTTGACATGCCATCATTTCATTAACAACTCATTAACAAAAGTTAGTGATGTATTAACACCTTTGGGAGTGAAGCTTTTATAGCTTTGCTATCGGTTTTTTAGATAATTCACGATTGAATATTATCTTTGACAGAGAATTAAAATACCTTATACAAAAACAGTAGTTATGAAAAATTTTTTCATCGTTTTGATCTTAATGTCTTTTGCTGTTAGCAATACGGTTATTGGGCAAACGACTCAAGCCAAAATCGATTTTGAAACCTTAGAACATGATTTTGGAACGTTTAAAGAAGAAGATGGATCGCAGACTTACAGTTTTGAGTTTACGAACAATGGCGCGTCGCCACTTATTTTAAACAATGTTCGCGCGTCTTGCGGATGTACTACCCCGCAGTGGACAAAAGACCCGGTTGCTCCGGGAAGAGATGGCCTAATAAAAGTTAGCTATAACCCCCGTAACCGGCCAGGGCCTTTTAACAAAACAGTTACTGTTAGTTCAAATGCCGAAAATCCAACCGTAATTCTTCGTATTAAAGGAAATGTTGAGAAGCGTGAGCAAACATTGGCAGAGAAATATCCTCGTGAAATTGGCCCATTGCGTGCGAAGACCAATCAAATATCGTTCGTTAAAATTTTAGAAAACGAAACAAAAACAGATGAATTGGTTGTTGTAAACGACTCCGACAAACCGGTGAAAATTGAATTTAAAACTCCTCCGGGACACTTGACCGTGAAAGCTGAACCCGAAACTATTCAGCCAAAACAAGAGGGTAAAATTATTGTGACTTACGATGCTGGCAAGCTGAATACCTATGGTTTCATGATGCACCGTATTTACTTAATTATAAATGGAGATACGAACTACCGTAATTCAATTGGTATTTCGGCAACCATTGAGGAAGATTTTTCAAGCCTTACAGATGAAGAGCTTGCGAATGCACCGGTTGTAAACTTTGAAGAGAAGACATTTGATTTTGGCGAAATTAATCAGGGAGATGAAGTTGAGCACACATTTACAATCAAAAATAGTGGACAGCGTGATTTAATTATCCGTCGGGTAAAAACATCATGCGGATGTACTGCAGTAACTCCTGAAAAGAAAATTATTTCGAAAAATGAAAGTGTACCGTTGAAAGTGAAGTTTAATTCACGCGGGAAGCGTGGTCGTCAAAATAAGTCCATTACAGTGATTACCAATGACCCGAAAAATCCGACAACAATTTTGCGGGTCTCATCAAATGTGAAAACCGCCGGATAACAACAAAATAATAAGAACTTGTAAGCCGTTTCATTAATTTTGGAGCGGCTTATTTTTTTGTTATTAGCCGAAACTTTAACTTCGTACAAATTTTTTCTTAATGAGTGCAGATAAAGATCACGACCATATTGAAAACAATGAGCGATATAAAAGCTTGAATGTGAATAAAGGGATTGACCGACCAGAGATATTTAATGAAAATTCGATTCAGCGTTTCCTGAAAAATAAACGCAGGAAATTACTTACTCCCGATGAGTATGTTGAGGGGATTCTGGCAGGAAATAGAACAACGCTTAGCCAGGCTGTCACTCTGGTGGAGAGCGCCAAAAAGGAACATCAGGAAATAGCGCAGGAAATTATCACCAAATGTTTACCGCATAGCGGAAACTCACTTCGAATTGGAATTACGGGAGTTCCCGGAGTGGGTAAGAGTACGTTCATCGAGTCGATGGGTAAATACATTACCAAGCGGGGAGGAAAACTAGCGGTGCTGGCAATCGACCCCAGCAGCGAGCGTTCGAAAGGAAGTATTTTGGGGGATAAAACCCGCATGGAAGAGTTATCGTCCGATCCAAACGCATACATCCGTCCTTCGCCATCAGCAGGTTCGCTGGGCGGGGTGGCACGCAAAACCCGCGAAATAATTGTGCTATGCGAAGCAGCCGGGTTCGACACGATTTTTATAGAAACCGTAGGTGTTGGACAAAGCGAAACAATGGTGCATTCAATGGTCGATTTCTTTTTGTTGCTGATGCTTGCCGGAGCCGGAGACGAACTGCAGGGCATTAAGCGGGGAATCATGGAAATGGCCGACGTTATTACCATTAACAAAGCGGATGGGAACAATATTGATAAAGCTGAAATGGCCAGAGTACAATATAAGAATGCGCTACATTTATTTCCGCCAACTGATTCAGGATGGAAACCTGAAGTGCTCACCTGTTCTGCCATTCGACATGTTGGCATTGACAAAGTTTGGATGACGATATTAAAATATGTCGAATTAGTTAAAAAAAATAGTTATTTTCAGCACAAAAGAAACGAGCAATCCAAGTTTTGGATGTACGAAACGATCAACGACCGTTTGAAATCAGATTTTTACCAAAATGACATTCTCAAAGGTATGACTGCCGAATTTGAGAAAAAAGTGCTGGGGGAAGAAATGAGTTCTTTTGTGGCTGCTCGCGAATTATTAGAAAATTATTATCAATCAAAAAAAAATAACAAATGAGAAATTTAGGCTTGTTAGTTCTTGTGTTGCTTTTTATCGCTTCGTGCCAAAGCAATTCTAAAAAATACGAAGTGAGCGGCACTGTTGCCGGTCAGGATTCAGGTGCCGTGTACCTCGTGAAAGCAGAAAAAGGGCAGGCTGTTACAGTCGATACCACTCAACTGGTCAATGGAGCATTTAGTTTCGAGGGATCGGTCGAAATTCCGGAACTTCACTATTTAAGAATGAACGAACGGGACTACTTTGCTCAGTTCTTTCTTGAAAACACAGATATAAAAGTAGAAGCATACAAAGATAGTTTGCAAAGTACAAAGGTTACCGGCTCTCCTGCAACAGATACTTTTAATGAGTTTTTGGATGAGGTGAAGGTTATGAGCGACAAAATGAAAGAATACCAGCAAGAGTATTCTGCTGCCGCTGCCACCGGAAATCAGGATGAAATGGATCGGATTAAAATAGATGCAGACGCTTCGAATGAAAATATGCAGGTTTTTGCTAAGAATTTTGTCAAAGAGCATAGTAATTCAATTGTTGCTCCATTTATAACCTTAACACAATTGTCGCAACAATTAGACTTTCAGGAATTGAAAGAGTTGGTTGACCTGTTTCCGGCCCAATTGGATTCATCGGTTTACACACTACAATTAAAAGAATTTATTGAAGAAAAAGGCCGCACGGCTATTGGCACAGAGGCTCCTGGTTTTACAATGAACGACACGGAAGGTAATCCGGTGAGCCTGTCGTCTTTCAAAGGGAAATATTTGTTGATCGATTTTTGGGCTTCATGGTGTGGCCCTTGCCGGAAGGAAAACCCCAATGTGGTTAATGCCTACAATAAGTTCAACGACAAGAATTTTGAAATTCTCGGTGTTTCGTTAGATCGCGATAAAGATGCGTGGCTAAAAGCAATCGACGAAGACAATTTAACCTGGACACATGTTTCAGATCTTAAATATTGGCAAAATGAAGTCGCCCAGTTGTATGGGGTAAATTCTATTCCTCATTCAATATTACTTGATCCGGATGGAAAAATTATTGCGAAGAACCTGCGAGGTCAGGAGTTGCATGATAAATTAGGCGAACTTTTAAATTAGATATTCAACCGGCTTTTATAGCCGGTTTTTTTTGCTTCGTTCTGAACCTGTTTTTTGGCAAACATGTTTGTTAGCCGGAATCAATATTTTAAAAAACTTTTTAGCACGTTTAGCTGTTTTTTTAAGCGAATAAATCAAATTCAGTTAATTCAAGAATTATGAGTTACGATGTACTAGTAATAGGAAGTGGCCCCGGAGGCTACGTGGCCGCCATAAGAGCCTCTCAGTTAGGTTTAAAAGTTGGTGTAGTTGAAAAGGAAAATATTGGAGGAGTCTGCCTGAATTGGGGTTGTATTCCAACAAAATCATTATTAAAAAGTGCTGAAGCGTTAAGCTACGCGAAGCATGCAGCCGATTATGGCGTAAGCATTGGCGGCGAGATAAAAGCCGATTTCAGTGCGATGGTGAAACGAAGCCGTGACGTTGCCGACAGCAATAGCAAAGGAATTCAGTTTCTGTTCAAAAAGAATAAAGTAGAGGTTCTTAATGGATATGGCCGACTGAAAGGCAAAGGCAAAGTTGAGGTTGAAGACGAAAAAGGAAAGAAAACAGAAGTTTCGGCCAAGCATATTATTTTAGCAACAGGCGCTCGTTCGCGCGAATTGCCAAGCTTAAAACAAGATGGTAAAAAAATTATAGGTTATCGCGAAGCAATGACCTTGGACAAGCAGCCTAAGTCGATGGTTGTGGTTGGTTCCGGAGCGATTGGTAGCGAGTTTGCCAATTTCTACCATAACATTGGTACCGAAGTTACTTTGGTTGAATTTATGCCAACCCTGGTTCCGAATGAAGACGAAGAAGTAGCCAAAACATTGGAACGTACCTTCAAAAAGGACAAAATGAAGGTGATGACTAGTTCATCGGTTGAATCGGTAGACACTAAAGGAAAGCTTTGCAAAGTAGTCGTAAAGACGAAAAAAGGCGAAGAAACCATTGAAGCTGAGATTGTACTTTCAGCCGTAGGAATTGCTCCAAATACTGAAAACATCGGCCTCGAAGAACTTGGTGTTGACATGGAGAAAGGCAAGGTTAAAGTAGACGATTATTATAAAACGAATGTTGATGGCGTTTATGCCATTGGCGATATTGTGCACGGACCAGCCCTGGCCCACGTTGCATCGGCTGAAGGTATTTGCTGTGTGGAGAAAATTGCCGGCGAAAGTCCTGAACCGATCGATTATGGAAATATTCCCGGATGTACATACACCAGCCCCGAAGTATCGTCGGTTGGAATGACTGAGAAGAAAGCGAAAGAAGCCGGTTACGATATTAAAGTGGGTAAGTTCCCGTTTACAGCAAGTGGTAAAGCAAAAGCAGCCGGTAAAACCGACGGTTTTGTGAAGCTGATTTTTGATTCGAAATACGGCGAACTGCTAGGCGCCCATCTGATTGGTGGTAATGTAACCGAAATGATTGCAGAATTGGTTGTAGCCAAAAAACTGGAAATTACGGGACACGAACTGATTAAGTCAATTCACCCACACCCAACCATGAGCGAAGCCATTATGGAAGCTGCTGCTGCGGCCTACGACGAAGTTATACACATTTAACGCAAAATAGCTTTTTAGGGTTAAACATTGGAGCCGTTCCGAATTCATTTTCGGAGCGGCTTTTTCTGTGCCTGTATTTGAGAATTCGAGCGAATCAATTGAACCCTCGGCCGGGCGTTTTGACGGCCTTTGCGCTTTTCGCCTTGCGGTGAAGTGGAGGAATTGCTACTGAATACTGTAACTGTACACTGCGACTTTCCTTTCCTTGTTTTCTAGTTCAAAACCATCGTAGGCCGGGCTTTTCGCCTAACGGCGAAGTTGAGGATTTGGCTGTCCCATTTGAATGCTCGTCTTCCTGAACTCGTTTCAGGATCTGCTGGCGAGTAGCTCAATGCTTGTTGAATTCCCTTTCATGATTCTCCTCCCAGGTTTTACCAGTCAGCAAAATGATGAAACGATGCAACATTTCGATGAGCCGATGAAGTTTGGAAACGAAAACTTTCACCTTTTTTATTCAATCGAGTGGTTCGGGACACCAAGCTTGCATCTTTTTCATGGAAGTGTTCCTCAATTTGCTGCAAGCTTGAAGCAAATTGCTGCAAGCCTGAATGTTTTCCGCGGAAGTTTTCAACAAAAAGATTCAAAGCTGAACTCAAAAGATGCTCCGTTGAATCAAAATCAGGCAGCGTTGCATCTCCGGGGTGCTCGCTTGAATGTTTTTCATGCTCCGGTGCATCTCCAGGGTGCAAGCGAGCATGTTCGAAGTGGGGGGCCCCACTTCCGAAGTACCCTGATGCACCTCCGAGGTACCCCTTTACATGTTAAATAGACTTTATTGAACCTCTCAATTCATACGGCTCTTGTTATACAGTCAACTTTTATCAGACTAACTGGTAGCCCACCACCCTGCTCTCCGGGATATTTTAAAAACAGCTAGTGGCTGGCTTGGGCATCATTGGTACAAATCCAGAATAGACGGGGTATTTTGGCCAATACCAATAATTTTTATCGACTCATGACATCAGGTTGTCATTGGTCAGGTATATATTTGTGCTAATTAATCATTGTAAAATGTTTCCACTCCAGAGGGTCATATTTATTTATACATAACTGAACCCATAAAGACGGTTGATAACGACTGAGCGGTCTGAAAAATTTAAGGTCAGTATTATTTGAGTAGCAATGCCGAAAAATGAAATAGAAACATATTATCCTAAAAGCCAAGCCGATTGGCGAAAGTGGTTAAAGCAAAATCATCAGTCAAAACAGGCTGTTTGGCTTGTTTATTATAAGTCATCAACAAAAGTGGCCTCTATTAGTTGGAGTGAAGCAGTTGATGAAGCACTTTGCTTTGGGTGGATCGATAGTACTAAAAAGACCATTGACAAAGAAAGGTACATGCAGTATTTCAGCAGAAGAAAATCGACTAGTACCTGGTCAAAAATAAATAAAGACAAAGTTGCCAAACTCATCCAAAACAACCGAATGACGGAAGCAGGTTTTGACAGCATAGCAACTGCTAAAGAAAATGGAACCTGGACGCTAATGGATGATATCGAAAAATTGATTATTCCGGAGGATTTAAGGATCGCATTGAATCAAAATGAACGTTCAATGGAATTTTTTCAGAGCCAGTCAAAATCAATTAAAAAATCAATGTTGCATTGGGTTGTCATTGCTAAAAGAATGGAAACAAGAAAGAAGAGAATTGCAGAAATAGCACGATTGGCTGCCCAAGGAATAAGACCAAATCAGTTTAGATAAAAAACGGCTTACAAGAAATAGAGCTTTAAGCAGCGTGTAGTCCCAAGCTTTGGTCTTATTTTCTCAAAATTTCAATTTCACCACTGGTTCCCAACTTAATAATGCTGGATGGTTCTTTCGGGCTAATGTCGTCCTGTCGGTATTCCACCACGTAATCAACTGCGTCTTTAATTTCAGGAATAATTTCATCAAAAAAGGTAGGAGAGGGTTCACCGCTGATGTTGGCTGATGTCGACACGATGGGCTTCTTAAAGCGTTGAATCAGCTGTCGGGTAAACTCTTCGGAGGTAATACGAATACCAATACTGCCGTCCTGTGCCATGAGGTTTTTAGCCAGATTTTTGGCTCCCGGGTAAATGATGGTCATGGGCTTTTCGGTGACTTCAATCAAGTCTAAGGCGATCTCCGGTACTTCTTCCACATAACGACTCAGAAAATTCATGTTTTCCATCAGCACCAGCATGCTTTTGGAGTCTTCGCGTTCCTTCAGTTGATAAATTTTTTGCACCGCTTCTTCGTTGGTGGCATCGCAGCCAATTCCCCAGATGGTGTCGGTTGGGTAGAGAATAATTCCGCCGGAGTGAAGCACTTCAAGCGCGTTTTTGATGTCGTTGTGCATGATGTCGTTTTTAAATTGTGTTCACCTCAAAAATACAAAACCGGGTGGTAATTTTAAGTCATAAAAAAGCCGGAAATACGAATATTCCCGGTTTTTCATGCTATCTGGGTTCTTTATTATTCAAACTTGTTGGCCGCGTCAAAATCTACAGTCGCGTACAAATCATCGTAAGTTTCAGCTCTTCGGATTTCGACCACCTCGCCGTTTTCGCGTAGCAACAATTCAGCCGAACGTAATTTGCCGTTGTAGTTGAATCCCATCGAATGGCCATGTGCTCCGGTATCGTGAATAACGACCAGATCATTCGGGTTAATTTCAGGGAGCAATCGGTTGATCGCAAACTTGTCGTTATTTTCGCAAAGCGAGCCGGTAACGTCGTAAAGCTGGCTGTGCGGAGCATTCTCTTTACCCATAACCGTTATGTGGTGGTGAGCTCCGTACAATGCCGGGCGCATCAGGTTTGCCATGCAGGAATCTAAGCCGGCGTATTTTTTATAAGTTTCTTTAATGTGCAACACTCTGGAAACCAAAAATCCGAATGGTCCGGTAATGGCACGACCCGATTCAAAGTAAATTTTTAATGGATCAAGACCATTGCCGACAATCATTTTTTCGTATAACTTTTTGATGCCTTTGCTCACCTTTTTTAGGTTTACCGGCTTGTGTTCGTTTTTGTATGGAATACCAATTCCGCCTCCCAGGTTGGCAAATTCAAATTTGATATCCAGCTCTTTGGCAACGTCAACAATCACGTCAAAAACGATCTCAGCGGTTTCAACAAAATAGTCCGCATCCAGCTCGTTCGAAGCCACCATGGTGTGAATTCCAAAGCGCTTTACGCCTTTTGCTTTCAGTATTTTATAACCTTCAAGCAATTGCTCGCGGGTAAAACCGTATTTCGAATCTTCGGGGTTTCCAATGATGATGTTTCCACCTTTCAGTGCTCCGGGATTATAACGGAAGCTAACCAGCTCGGGAAGTCCTGCATGTTGTTCCAGAAATTCGATGTGTTTAATATCGTCCAGGTTGATAACAGCTCCAAGCTCCATGGCTTTCTGGTATTCTTCGGCCGGCGTATCGTTGGAGGTGAACATGATTTCTTCGCCACGCATGCCAATTTTTTCAGCCAGCAATAACTCGGCCATCGAGCTACAGTCGATCCCAAAGCCTTGCTTGTGCAGTAACTTCATCAGGAAGGGGTTTGGAGCTGCTTTTATTGCGTAGTACTCCTTGAAACCTTCGTTCCACGAAAAGGCATCGACGAATTTTTCTGCGTAATCCAACATCCCTTTTTCATCATAGATATGAAAGGGGGTTGGGTGTTTTTCGATAATCTGTTCTAATTGTTCTTTGTCAAATGGTAATTTCTTCTCCAACATAAATTTATTTGTTTTTTTGCGATGCGCAAAGATACAATTTTGGCAGGACTATTTAGAATAAATCTGTTTAACAAGGCTGCATTGTTAACCAACAGTTGATGCAGAATTGTGCCGATTAGCTTATTGGATTGACAACCGTTAAACAGGCAAAGGTCGTCCCGCTATCATTTAGATCAGATCATTAAGAAGCTCCTGACTTAAATAGCCGCTGGCTATTTCCCTCACTTCACCGATCATTTGAATCTCCCAGTCTTCGGCAATCTCCAGTTTCAATTCACCGCCCGGCATCTTCATGGTAATCTTACGGTTGGCCAGGCCTTTTTTCACCATCATAGCAGCTACCGCGCTCGATGAACTTCCTGAGGCCAGCGTATATCCGGCACCCCGCTCCCAGATTCGGATCTCCACTTCATTGGGCGATAGTACCTTTGCAAATTGAAGGTTGATGCGGTTCGGGAATTTAGGATGATTTTCAATCTCCGAGCCGTATTGTTTGATCTCTGCTTCCGACAGTTCATCTTTCAGAATCACGCAATGCGGATTGCCCACCGACACACAGTTGATTAAATAGGTCTTATCTTTCAGTTGTAATTCCTGGTCGATGCACTCATTTTGATCACTTATTACCGGAATTTTATCAGCTTCAAAAATGGCTTTGCCCATATCCACTTTAATCATGCGGGCTTTGTTGTGTCTGGTTTCAATAACTTCGGCTGTAACCACTCCTCCGAGCGTGTCAATGCTAAACGACTTACTTTTGGTGTGTCCGTAATCGTACAAATATTTTGCAAAAATACGTAAGCCATTGCCACTCTTCTCCGCCTCCGAACCATCCGGGTTTAAAATGCGCAAGCCAAAGTCAGCTTTATTGCTATTGGTCAACAATAAAATACCATCCGATCCAATGCCATAGTGCACATCGCAAACGGTTTTTATATTCGGAACACTCATATCAAAAGTGATATCCTGACTGTTCATCACGATATAGTCGTTGCCTAAGCCGTGCGATTTCACAAAGAAGTTTTTCATATTTGTTCGAGCTAAAAAAGAGGTCCCAACAAAATTAG
This sequence comes from Sunxiuqinia sp., assembly GCF_055140945.1. Taxonomy (NCBI): domain Bacteria; kingdom Pseudomonadati; phylum Bacteroidota; class Bacteroidia; order Marinilabiliales; family Prolixibacteraceae; genus Sunxiuqinia; species Sunxiuqinia sp. The sequence goes on along the minus strand of NZ_JBSQYS010000012.1, from coordinate 65,150 downwards.
CAACTGTTTTTATGATGGCAAGAGAATTTGGCAAATTCAATTTAGAAATAGTATAGTTTGAAACAACTTACTCAGAAACGAGTGGTTGATAAATAAGAAGCTCGAAGTGATTTGTTATGATAATAATATTGTAAGTACTACGTTTCTTATTTATTCGATGAGACCAAATTTTATTTTTCTGTTTCGAAAATGCGTAATTTAATTCGAATTAATGAGGACACTAAGATTAATCCTAACCTTTTATAGTTCTTTCTTCTTTGTTAGTTTCTTAATAACCGTGGCATGTGTGTCTATATTATTTGTGCATGGCTTGGGTACGATTACCCCGCTTTTTTGGTTCAAGATCATTACATTAGGCGCCTTTTATTACGTAGTCAAAAACTACAAGAAAGATGAAATCTACTATTATAAAAATTTAGGAGTCTCAGCGCGGGTGCTATGGACTACGACGTTATCGATGGATTTTATAATTTTCTTTGTGCTGATGATTCTAACTGGTAAATTAAGATGAGTCATTTACTTGAAGTTGATAGTATTATTTTAGAGTTTGGGTCTAAAAGAGTTTTGCAAGATGTTTACATCAAATGCGAAACCGGAAAAATTACTGGTTTGCTAGGTTTAAATGGATCGGGTAAAACCTGTTTGCTTAATGTAATTTTTGGTGAAATTGCCATTAATGATAAATCGATTCGATTGGACGGACGAGTGCTCTATGAAAGCTATCGGAATCCTGCTGACTTCAGATACCTTCCCCAGTTTTCGTTCACTCCAAAAAGTTTGACTATCAAAAGAATCTTTAAAGATTTCAATCTCGACTTTAACAGTTTCATCATTGATTTTCCTGAGTTTAAAAAATATTACCGATCACGATTTGGGAAGTTATCAGGAGGCGAACAACGATTAGTCGAAGTGTACGTAATTCTAAAATCAAAAACGAAAGTCTGTATGCTCGATGAACCATTTTCGCAAATCATGCCTGTACATGTCGAATCAATAAAAAAGATAATGTCATCTGAAAGAAAGCACAAGGGATTTATTGTAACTGATCATTTATATAAGCATGTAACTGAAATCTGCAATGATTTATATGTTATTAGCCATGGTAAAACCTATTTAACCCATGGGGTAGAAGAATTGAAGAGATTAGGATATCTCAACTGGTCTTCTTAAGCAATCGACAGAAACGAAGAAGATGAAACGACTATGTTCAAAATTTTGCTCAAACAGGAGGAAGGTTATTTGCGAGTTCCATGCGTTGGTGTCCTAAATATAAACCCGGGTAGAATATCTTTCATTCAGCTTTTAATAGTAATATTCGGGTTGTGTTTCTTTTAAAATGCGACTTTGATTCCAAGTCCCGGGTCAATGGCAAAAAAGGCACCACCGTCGGTTACAACTTCCAGATAAGGTTTGAAGTCGAGACTAAATGCAATGGGTGCTTGAGGAATTTTATACTCCAGGCCAACAATCCCATCAACTCCTAATCCAAGGTCTCCGTCATCATCGCCATGAGGGTGTTTGTACCAGGCTGGGCCACCGCGCCCGTCAAAGTCGTCGCCATAAATAGAAACGTGTCCTCCAACTCCATAATACCAAAACAAACCGGGTTCATTAAAAGCCATCCGATTTTTTTCCCAAAGAGCGGTAAGGCTTAATCCGTCATGCCAAAATCCAACTATTCCTTCAATTGCGGAAGGGCCATAATTTTTTTTGAGTGTCAATCCTGATGTTCCTCCTGATCGCACTCCAACTGCAAAATCGTATTGCGCCATGGCTGATCCGGACATAAACAAGATTAGTGCGACTATCAAGATATTTTTTTTCATAACATATGTATTAAAGTTCTGTTTGGGTGTTAGCCAAAAACGTACCTAAGATATTATAAAATGTGTAATGACTTGAAGTAAAGAAAGATGAGGGGTTTGTCGAAGGGTTTTGCACAACCTGCTAATTGTTGAATGTGTAGATAATGAACCTCACGTTGAGTAGGAAACTATTCAACTCAGGGAGCAAGTCTAATTCATTGAAAATACATCATTGGATTAGTAAGTGATAGAAAATCAGTTGATTATTGTTTTGTTGTATTGGCGAAGGCTGAGCTGGCACAATTATTTGATAATAGATAACCAACAAATCAAAAACTGTAAACACCATGAAAACAATTGGAGTTAGAAAAAAGACAACATTTTCATTAATGCTTGCAATCATAATCATTTTTGCTTCGTGTAATAGTTCAAGAACACTTAAAGGAGGAGCAATAGGAGCTGGAGCAGGAGGAGCTATTGGAGGAGTAATCGGTTCCGGATCTGACAATACCGCAAAAGGGGCCATATTAGGTGCCGTTATTGGAGGTACTGCAGGTGCATTAGTTGGAAATTATATGGACAAGCAGGCTGAAGAACTTCAGGAAGACCTTGAAGGCGCTACGATAACACGTATTGGCGAGGGGATTAAAATAACCTTTGATTCCGGGATTCTTTTCGGTTTTGATTCAGCGAAATTGACTGAAGCATCTAAGGCTAATATTCGGGAGTTGGCAGAGACGCTCAAGAAGTATGATGATACAGAAATTTTAATTGAGGGTCATACTGATGATCGTGGAACCGAGGAATATAATCAGCAGCTGTCGGAACAGCGGGCTGCATCCGTTGGAGATTTGCTATTGAGTCTTGGAGTTAGTGATACCAGAGTTACTCAGGTGGGATATGGAGAGTCACAGCCAATTGCAGATAATGCCACGGAGGAAGGGCGTCGATTAAATCGCCGTGTTGAGGTTGCTATTTTCGCTAATGATAAGCTGAAAAGGGCCGCGAAAAGAGGAGATATTGGCGAGCTGGAGGAATAGAATAAACACAAATCAAAAAATAGAATAGATGATGAAAAAATATGTTTTATTGTCCAGCATCTTTTGTTTGCTGGTAAGTACCGTTGCTGTAGGACAAGAGTCTACGGCCGGGTTTAAAGGTGGTATTAACCTTTCGAGTTTAACTACTGATGGGAATAATGATAAAAACCTTAAAGTCGGTTTTCATGCCGGAGTATATAATAAAATACCTCTTGGTAGGTCGTTTTCTCTTCAGCCCGAGTTGCTGTATTCAGGAAAAGGCATGAAGCTAAATTATGATGAAAGTGCTTTGGCTGATGGCGATAGCAAGTTCAATCTCAACTATCTTGAATTACCCGTAAAGCTGGTTTTTAATCTCGCCGAAGATTTTGAATTTCAGTTTGGGCCTTATGTTGCTTATTTGGTAAATGCCAATGTTGATACAGATGCTGACGTTCTTGATTTTTGGGAAATTGATTCTGAAGATGAAATCGACCGCGATCGCTTCAAATCGTTGGATTATGGTGTTTCCCTTGGACTGGGATTTAACCTGGATGCTTTGATACTTGGGTTTAACTACAATCTTGGATTAACGCAAGTAGCGAAGGATGATGAACTCTCTTATGACGTGCTTGGAGACGCAAAAAACTCTGTCATTCAAGTATATGCAGGACTTAGATTTTAAAATCACTTTAAAAAATTATTTATGTTACGTTTAGTTATTCTCTTTTTATTAGTTGCATTAGTTGCTGCATTGTTTGGTTTTGGAGGAATTGCGGCCGGAGCAGCTGAAATTGCAAAAATAGTCTTTTACATTTTTATTGTCCTTCTGTTATTATCCTTAATTGCAGGTGGTTTCAGGGGGTGGAAATAAATCTCCAATAATAAGTAATAGGTGTTTTTCTCAACAGGGGTTCTCAATTATTGAGAGCCTTTGTTTTTTCTGGAAATGGACGATTGGGGATTAGTCCTCCATTTCTTTTAGAATATTCTCAACCTCGGTCTCCGTTTTGTGAAGCTTGTCTTTGCAAAGCTTAATGAGTGTCGATACTCTTTTTACTTTGGTTGACAATTCATCCACATCGAGTTCTTCATTTTCAATTTTTTCAAGAATCTCATCTATCTCGTTCACTGCTTCCTGATAGGTTGGTTTTTTTGCTGCCATAGCTCTTATTTTTTCGTGATTTTACTTTTTACTTTTCCGTCTGATAATTGGGTTTCTATCTCATCGCCATCTGATAATTGCTTAGTCGACTTGATTAAATGGCCTCCGCTATAAGTTAAACTGTATCCTCGTTTCAATACACTTTTAGGATCCATCAAACGAACTTTTCCTTCAAAGTTAGTCAGTTTGTTTTCTTCTTCCTTCAAAGTGTTCTTAAGACGAATCTTAAAAAGCTCGTGCGATTGGGTCAACTGGTTACGTTTAATTCTGAACTGCCGTTGCATGAAAAATTGGAGGTTGTCCAATTTACGGCTCAATTGATGGTTTTGCTCATTAATGCGACCGGTTCCTAATTTTTCAATCAGATGTTTATGATCTTGTAGCTGCTGCGTTTTTGCTCCGAGAAATGCAGGTATCGATTTTTCAAGTCTGAAATTCGTCAGGTTAAATCGATTATTTTCCTCGCTAACCAATTCGCGCACTCCCTGAGTTAATTTTTGCATCGAGCTTTTCAAAAATTCTTTTTCTGTATGAAGCCGATCTTCAACCTGCTCTACGAACCGTTCTTTCATTTCGTCCAGCATCTGCTCGAAGGCTGCCGCTCCACTTATCAAAAATTCAGCTACGGCTGTTGGGGTTTTCAGCTTCGTGTGAGCTACTAAATCAACGGCTGTTTCATCTTTGTCGTGCCCAATTCCCGTTAGCACAGGGATTGGCAATTGGGTGATGTGATAGGCTAATTCGTAATGATCGAAACTGGCCAAATCAATTTGTGCCCCTCCACCACGGATAATGACCACCACATCAAAAAAATCTTCATATTCAAACACTTGCTCCAACGCGATGATGATGGAAGCAGCTGCATCTTTCCCTTGCATGATTGCGGGAAACAGCTTGGTATAAAAATGAATGTTGTAGGCGTTGTTGGCCAGCTGATCCCGGAAGTCTTGCAGCCCGGCTGCTGTTGGTGACGAAACAATCGCAATTCGCTGAGGCACCAGCGGAAGTTCAAGCTCCTTATTCATATCCACCACTCCATCCTCTTCGAGCTGAAGCAGGATTTCACGTCGCTTGCGAGCCATGTCGCCCATCGTGTAGGTGGGATCAATATCCCGAATATTCAGGCTCAATCCGTACAGCGGGTGAAACTCCACCTTGGCACTAACGAGTACTTTTAACCCTTCGGAAAAGGCCTGTCCCGTTGTGGTTTCAAAGAACGGTTTCAGCATGCGAAACGTGTACGACCAAATGGTTGCCCGACAACGAGCGACTATATTCTTTGTGGCCTCATCAATGTCAACCAATTCCAGATAGCAATGGCCGGTACGATTCTGATTAAGCTCGCTGATCTCAGCTTTTATCCAAAGCAGGTTAGGAAAAGCATCGTCCAGTTGCTCTTTTATTTGGTTGTTGAGTTCCGAAAGAGTGAGTTGTGCAGCCGCCATACTCTAATTGACCTTTATCAGTTTGATTACCGTACTGTCGGTATTTGTTTCAATTTTAAGTAGAATTAATCCGGCAGGCAAGTTAGCCAAATTCGGTATAAAAATAGAAGGCGCATATTGAAAAACTTGTTTGTAAAGGCAATTACCAAGAGCCGAAAATAGGCTGATGGTGATTTCACCTGTCGGTTGTGGAGTGGTCTGGAATAAATAAACGCCCTCACGAAAAGGATTTGGTAAAGCTGTCCAGTTGTCGATTTTAGCACGCGGATTGGCTGGACGAAGAAATAAATTAGCCAACTGAAAATTAGGTATTCCATAGCCCAACGTGTCGTTGGGAGATGCGTATTGAGAGGCACTTTTTTCAAGTGCTTCTTTTATTTCCAGGTTGGTTGCATCGGGGTGTGCCTGCCACAAGCAGGCCGCCATTCCGGCCAGCACCGGCGATGCGAAAGAAGTGCCATTTGAAGGGCCGATACTTCCATCCGTTTTTTGCAGAATGGTTCCCCAGCCAACTGCTGCTAAGTTGGGTTTTACGTCGCCATCGGCACTTGGACCTAAAGAGCTAAACGGAGCCCAAATGCTATCGTTATTAACTGCCCCAACACCAATTATCAAGTCTCCATCCGAAGGGGCAACCAGGTATTTCCATGGATTATCAGCTTCGTTTCCTGCGCTGGAAAATACCAGCATGCCTTTTTCTACCGCAATGTTTGCTGCTTTAGTAATTCGGGTGGTGCTTCCGTCCATTTCAGCATAGCTGTGATTCATATTCGGGTCATCAAAGGTTGTATAACCCAGCGAAGAATTAATGATGTCGCAGCCGGCACTGTCAGCCCATTCTGCAGCTGCTACCCAATTGTTTTCTTCAATCAGGTATTCGGTCGCTCCATCTTCGCTGCGCAGCAAATAGTAAGATGCTTCGGGAGCGGTTCCAATTAATTCATTTTTGACATATCCTCCCATTGTTGAAAGTACATTCGTACCATGGGTGTGTGCCAGAAAAACATCACCTCCGGGATCGACAAAATCTTTGGTTCCCAGTATTCGGTTTTCGAACCACAGTTGCTCGAACGCTCGCAACTCATCGACTTTATAAAAGCCGGCATCTAAAACAGCAATATGCATGCCTTCGCCCTGATAGCCGAGTGCATGCAGCAGTTGTCCGTTAAATAGTCGCAGTTGGTGGTAGGAAGAACCGTAGTCAGTGGTATTAATATTATTGAGTTGATACTCGGTTTGAAATTTATTGCGAGCTGATTTCAAGAAAACACCGGGCTTGGTGAGTTCTGAAAAGGCAATGAAATTCAGGTTCTGCCTGATTTGTTCGTAAACGGATTTGGTTGCTCGAATGGTTGCTCCATTCAGCCATTTCGATGTATGAATGATTTCTGCTCCCTGCTCTTGCAGCTGTTGGAGGTAGTTGTCCGACACCGGCAAATCACGTTCATCAAGCGCGATGTTTTGTTTTTGGCGACGTTCAATTGCGCGCGGCGACAAAAATTGTTCCGGCTGATTGATGCTAAAAACTGTTCCCAATTTGTCTTTAAATTGTACCCAGTAGAAGTTTTCGACTTCATTTTGAGCCACTAGGTTTCCTGTCAGCATGATTAGGGAAGCAATAAACAAACAGGATTTTAACATCGGTGTCTTTCAATTTAGTTACAGTCAGGCAAATTTGAGGTTGTCAGGTAACACCAATCGATTACCGTGGAAGAATATTATTCTTTTGCATGTATTGCATTGGATCGTTCATGAATTTTTCGGGATCAACCAATTTACTTTTATTTTTCTCCAACTCGTTGAACTTTAATTGCTGAATACTATCTAAAACCATTGGATTCATCAGGATTCCCATGTCGTAAATAAGCGTATGCGAAAAATCGCCGTTTGGATGATAATAATTCCACTCTTTGTTGCGTAAGCCTTTTGTATAGAAAGCATCCAGTTCAAGTTCTCCGTTTTGGTAATAAATTTTACACGTGCCGTCTCGTTTGGCATTTTTCATCATGCACTCCATGTAAGGTATGCCATTTTTGAAATAAGCACGGTAAACACCATCTCTCAAATCATATTTAAACGATGTCTGTTCAAAAAGTTCACCGGTTGGGTAGTAGGTTTTTGAAAGGCCATGTTTCAGGTTGTTCAGGTATTCTTCTTCAGAAACCAGTTGCCCTTTTTGAAAGAATTTCCAGTGGCCAATTTTCAGCTGTCCCAAATAGTGGCCTTCAGCCATCAATTTCCCTTTAAGGTCATATAGCTCAGCTTTTACCGTATCCGATTTCTCAGGATAGAATAATTTAGCTTTTAAAAGCCCGCTGGTATGATAGCGTTTAAACTCACCAACGGGCTTATCATTTTTAAAATTTCCTTCGTAGATTTTGGTGCCATTGGGCAATTGTTTCATCCAGAAACCTTGCTTTTGTCCTTTTTCGTCTGTCTGGTTGATGGTGTCCTGTGCATAACCTGTTTTCAGGAATACTAAGACGAGCAGCATTAAAATAATTTTCATCTGTTTATAAGTGTTTATTTTTTGCAACACATGGAACTCGCTTTAAACAATCATGCTTCTGTGTGTGAATATTTTACGTGCTCGTTTCATCATAACTTTATCTGAAAGCTTAAAACTACACCATTTTCTTAAAAAAACGACGAAATTATTTTTTGTTATTCAGCTCCCAATGATTTCAGTAAGTTGCGTACTGATTTTACAGACTCCACTTTGTAGGAAGCTTCTGTTTTTTTCAACCCGACTTTTATGGTATAGGCCGATTCAGGAAGCTCGCGGAACATGTACTCATCGGTCCAGTCGTCACCCATAGCAAGAATAAAGTCGTAGTCGTCATCTCCTAAAAAGCGTTGAGCTGCGATGCCTTTGTTTATTCCGCCGGCTTTTACTTCAATTACTTTATTTCCTTCCATAATTTCCAGATTATGGTTGGCAATCATGTTCCGAAGCTCATCTTTCAATTCGTTGGCTCTCAGTTCTCCTTGTTCCGGCTCCGAGTTTCGGTAGTGCCATACCAGCGAGTAATTTTTTTCTTCGATAAAAGTTCCAGGTGTTCGGTCAACAAAGTTCTCCAGTATAGGACGAATCGTTGGTTTCCAAGTGCTATTTATATTGTCGAGCATCTTCCAGTCTTCACCTATTTTCTTCAGCCAAACCCCATGTTCAACAATTAAATTAACCTTGTGATTTCCCAACCATTTTTCAAGTGTTTCCCGGTCGCGTCCGCTAATTATAGTGACGGTGTTTTTTTCATTCTCTTCCAACTTGGTAATTAATTTGTGCAACTCTTCATCGGGACTTGCTGCTTGTGGATCGTTATTAAACCCAACGAGCGTTCCATCGTAATCGAGAAATATGGCGCGTTTTTTTGCTGAAGCAAATTTTTCAACCAATTCTTTGCTTAAACTTGGGGTAATTCTTTTTGCCAGAAAGTGCTGTTGAATTCCTTCAACTTTTTTCAAGCCTTTTATAAATTCACCTGACCATTTAAATACATCGTACCTTCGAATTCGCGCTTGTAAGTATTTCATTCTCCTTCGTTGCTCGTCCAATGGCATCGTTAATGCTTGGTTAATGCTGTCTGCAATTTCATCTTCGTTGTTCGGATTGATGATGATTGCTTCACCCAATTCTTTCACCGCTCCTGCCATCTCGCTAATAACCAACACGCCACTTTGATTCACTCTGCACGCAATATATTCTTTCGCAACCAGGTTCATTCCGTCGCGCACCGGTGTAATTAATGCCACATCGGAAGTGCTGTACAGTTCAATCAGGTTTTCAAACGGTAGCGAACGATAGAAATACCAGACTGGAGTGTAGTTCACATCGCCGTATTGGCCATTAATCCGTCCAACAAGCTCATCAATTTCACTTTTTAGTAGTTTGTATTGCTCTACTTCGTCGCGCGAAGGAACAACCAGCATGATGAGCGAAACCTGATTCCGGAATTCAGGATATTTATTCAGAAATTTTTCAAAAGCATGCAGTCTGTTTGGAATTCCCTTGGTATAATCCAGTCGATCTATCGATAAAATTAGCTTTCGGTCGGGCGATACCAGAAAATATTTTTCTAACTCTCGATGGAGCTCTGACTTTTCTTGCAGTGATTTATGAGTAATGTCCTTGGCCAAATTTTCAAATTTATCGTAGTCAATTCCCATTGGAAAAGCATCTGCCAAAATAATCCGGTCTTCAAGATGAATCTCGTTGAACGAGATTTCGTGGCCCAGCAACCGCCTCACGGAACTGAAAAAATGTCGTTCGTAATCATAAGTGTGAAACCCAATCAGGTCAGACCCAAGCATTCCTTTAATTAACTCATTACGCCAGGGTAAAATCCGGAAAACTTCGAATGAAGGAAATGGTATGTGAAGAAAAAAACCGATTGTGACATTTGGTTTAACTGACTTGATCATTTCGGGAACCAAAAGCAGCTGGTAGTCGTGAATCCAGACAATGTCACCATCATCTACGGTTTCAAGTGCTTTTTGTGCAAACTTATGGTTGACTTTTTTGTAGGCTTCCCAGTAGTCTGGATTATAATCGCAAAACTGTGCGAAGTAATGAAAGAGAGGCCAGATAACATTATTGCTAAAGCCTTCATAATAGAGATTGATTTCTTCTTTGCTTAAATGAACGGCAAGGCAGTCTTCGGTAACCAGTTTGTCGTCGATCTCAACAATCTCGTCTTCTGTCAGGTCATCTTTTGCTAAGCCGGGCCAACCAATCCATTTTCCTCCATATTCTTTATAGATGGATCTCATTCCGGTAGCTAATCCTCCTACGCTTGGAGATAGTTCAAATGATTCTTCTTCTCTTTTTATACTTAGTGGCAATCGGTTTGATACGATGTGAATTTTGCTCATAACAGTTTTTATTTGGGTCTATTTGTTGCTATCTGATTGATGTTTTCTTACTATTAATCAACACATTTCTTAATTAATTGTTGTGAAATTGAAATTATTGAACCCGAATGTAAAGAAGCGGATGTTCTTGACTCATATTTGAGACATTTCCGCTTATAAAATTTATATTAGCGGCTCAATTAGCCTTTCTGAGTGCTTCTAGCTACTTTAAAGGTTGTTTTATTTTCTCAAGTTATCAAAATATTTTGGAATTAAATCCATCCTTTTTGATGATGTTTAACATTGGTTTATGAAAAATTTGAATTACGGGGTTATTGGAAATTGCAGAAGTGCTGCTTTGGTTTCAGAAGATGGATCGGTTGACTGGCTTTGTTTGCCACAATTTGATTCCTCTTCGGTTTTCGCAAATTTATTGGATGAGAACAAGGGAGGAAGCTTTAAAGTTATCCCGGATAAACCTGAGAATATTACTCAGAGTTACATTCCGCGAACGAACATCTTAAAAACGCGGTTTCAATGCGAAGATGGGGTATTTGAAGTGCGAGACTTTATGCCAAGGTATGAAAATCCCAATAGCGGAGGGCATTATACTCCACCCGATATTGTTCGCTATTTTAAATGGATTGAAGGTGAGCCATCATTTAAAGTTTTGTACGATCCGAAGTTGGAATATGGGAAAAATGAGACCACTAATTTCGTAGAACAAGGATGTGAGAACGAGAAAAATGGAAATTGTTACATCAAATCACACACATCCAACGGAACTTACGATTCCTTATATTTTTACTCTAGCTTTGATTATCCGGATATTTTGGAGCAAAAGTCAATCCGGTTGATAAAGGATGAATATTGCCTGTTAAGCTATAATCAAAAGTTACTTCCACAAGATACCCGACGGGCAAAACTGAAATTGGAACGAACCAAAGTTTATTGGCTAAATTGGGTTGAACGGACCACCTCGTTCCGTGTTTACAATGAGATTATAGCGCGCAGTGCGTTGACGTTGAAAATGTTGAGCTATGCTAAGAGCGGCGCTATCCTGGCGGCGTTAACGACCTCTCTGCCAGAGACTATTGGAGAGGAGCGAAACTGGGATTATCGATTTTGCTGGATTCGCGATGGCTCAATGGTTGTTAAAATCATGACTTCTCTGGGACATTATAAACTGGCCAATCAATATCTTCGTTTTATCATCGACATACTTCCGGACAAGGATGAGAAGATGCAAATCATGTATGGGATTAACGGAGAAAAGAAATTGAAAGAGTACGAATTATCGCATATTGAAGGGTATGAAGGATCAGTTCCTGTGCGGATTGGAAATGCTGCATACCGACAAAAGCAAAATGATATTTATGGTATTTTACTGGATGTGATTTATCAGCAACTTGAGATTTATGACATTACCCTGGAGCACAGCGAAGACCTTTGGACCATTGTGCGCAACATTATTAAAGTTGTAGAAAACAATTGGAGAAAGCCTGATCGTGGGATTTGGGAAATCAGAAGTGAAAATAAACATTTCACCTTTAGCAAGGTGCTATGTTGGACTGCGCTTGACCGTGCTGTTAAAATTGCGACACTCCTGCAGCGCGGACTGTATGTCAAGAAGTGGTCCGTGTTGAGGGATAAAATTCACAATGACATTATGAAAAAGGCCTGGAACGAAGAACGGCAGGCCTTTACGCAAGCGTACGGATCCAAGGACTTGGATGCTTCGGTTTTGCTGATGGAATCGTATGGTTTTATTAATGCAACCGATCAGAAGTATGTGACTACTGTACTGGCTATTCAAGAGGATCTGGAACAGGATGGCCTGATGTACCGCTACCGCAATCAGGATGATTTTGGAACACCAAAATCGGCTTTTACTATTTGTTCTTTTTGGCTAACCAATGCCCTTTTTAAAATAGGAAGGAAGGAAGAAGCCATCAAGAAATTCCATCAACTGCTGGGGTATTCAAACCATTTGGGGTTGTTTAGTGAGGATCTTGATTTTAAAACCAAGCGGATGCTTGGAAATTTCCCACAGGCATATTCTCACTTAGCAATAATTGAAACAGCAATGACGGTTTCTGGGTCGCAGCTGACCGATGAAGAAATCGTTAAAGAATATATTCATTAATTGCTATAAGCCGAGTACGGATTTGTTTTCGATGACTTTGTGAAACCAATCAATCTCCTTAAAAATTAGATCCAAAATGCAGTCCTGGTTCTCCAATAAAGAACTTTGACCACCTATCGTCAACTTGCTTAAATGAATCGGGCATTTTTGTGTGGTATGGACGTTGAGTTATGGCAATTGATGGTTCTATAAAAAATCGGTCATTAAAAAGTTTGAAGTGGTAACCAACTCTGTACGTGTTGAAAATCTGAAAACCATTATCAACCTTGTTACCGCTGTCGTCCGCAAAGGTTTGCCAAGCGTTCATTACGTGAACACCAGCGTAAAGTCCTTTCCATACAAATTTCTGATACGCAAGTGCAAAGCCATATTCACGAATATAACCCGGAAATTTTTCATCAGGTGATTCATATGATTTTCCGTAAGGAATGCCAAGAGGTCAACCATATTTCCAGGTTTTTAGTTCTATTGAAATTACATCACTTCTTGTAATTCGATAGCCTATGTTCAGTTGTACAAAATCAGGTCTGTTTTTAGGGTACTTCGGAAGTGGGGGCCCCCACTTCCGAAGTACCCCCCCCCACTTCAAAACCGAACTCGCGGAGTTCAATATAGCATTCACTCACCCCGGAGATGCGCGAGTTCGGTAAAAAGGGGAATTAAAGCGGTTCCAAACCGAACTAGTTCACCTTTGAGGTGAATTCATTCGGTTTTCGGGTGACTGAGTTAGGCAAATTGCTGAATTCATTCGGTTCAAGACCGATCGAAAGCGGTTCTAAACAGAACTCATTCGGTTCAGAACCGAACGAAAGCGGTTTTTAGCCGAACTTCATGTAAACAAAGTTGGGAATGTTGTGTCGTGACAGTGAAACAAAACCACGCGAAAAGATTCGCTCGGGAGCAGGAGGCGAACTGGTTATTGTTTCACTTGAAATAGGCGTTGTTGCAGATAAAGCTGCCATTGCACGACCTGAAGTTGTCATTGTTTGACCCACAGGTTACTTTTGCTTTTTCAAAGCAAGACCCGGGTCACAGAGCCGCGCCAGCGGGGGCTACTGCTTCAACCATTTTTTCTTTTTGAAGTAGATAAAAGGCAACAGGGCCGATAGGATCATAGCCACCAGAGCGATTGGATAGCCATAAGCCAATTCAAGTTCAGGCATCGTTTCAAAGTTCATTCCGTAGACACCTGCTATAAAGGTTGGTAGAGAAATACACACGGTAACCACTGTGAGCATTTTAAAAATATGGTTTTGCTCTAAATCAATCTTATTCGATACGTTTTCTTTTAAATCGTCCAGACGCTCGAAATTAAAATGGATATAGTCGGAAACAGCCGACAAGTCGTTCAATTCAACAGAAACACTTTCTTTTATTCTGGTTGTTTGTTCCCAATTGCTCTTCATATACAATGTGAAAATCCTGGAGGTTTCCAACAGTGCCTCTTTGATTAACAGGTTGTTGAAATTGTAGGTCGTAATGACATCCAGCTCTTCCTTCGAAAACTCTTTTTCGATTAAAATTCTGCTTGCAAGTGTTTTAATTTTTTTCGATTGATGTTCAGTAATATCTGCGAAATAGTCTGAAATGAACTCAAACTGGAATTTAAAGATACGTTCAGTATCCGATGATTCCTGGATGGATCTGATCTTGTTGGAATAAGCTTCGTTAAAAACCGTATCCAGCTTGCAACTTGAAAACAGGAAAACGCCATCCTTCGTGACAATGATAAAAACAGGCTCTTCAACCATTTTCTTTTCACGATCCAGGTAGGGAATGGAAAAATGGAATGAAGCCTGGTTGGTGGTTTCTAAAAAGTGAGAACTAATTTCAATGTCTTCATAATTTTTCATGATTGTGAAGTCGAGCCCATAGTTCTCCGACAGCCAATCCAATTCAGCATCCGTGGAATCATGAAACTGCATTAAATGAAAGTCGAGCTTGGAAGACGAAATGTCGCTAACGGCTTGAAAAGTCAAACATTCCTTATTTTTTAATAATATTTCTATCATAGTTGTTCGCTTTGAGTGAAGGACAACGGATGGGTTGCGGACAGCCAGCCAGGTGAAAAGCCAAGCCATTCAGATACCGCGATAGCTAAACCATGTTCCCTCCGGGTTTGGTGTCTGTTGAGACCCGATATTTTTTGGTAGGAGTGAGAACCAAAATAATCGCGTTGCGCCTGAATCATATCAATCCAAAATCATATTTTTCCATAGTTGTATTAAACCGTTATGTTGAGTATTTTCTCCTGATAATTCAAGTAATAATTCACCTACGCTAAGTTCTAATTTGCTTCTTCTTCAATGCTTTTGAGTAAGCTGTCAAACGGGTCGGTGAATTTTTCGATACCTTCTTTCACCAGTTGATCAGTGATGTGGTCTAAATTGAGTTCAATTTTTTCAAGATCACTAAAAACGCTTAAAGCCTTTTTAACATCCTCGGTGACGGTGTTCGGAAGAAGTTTACCATGATCTTTAAATGCTTCGATGGTCTCGGCGGGCATTGTGTTTACAGTGAACGGACCGACAAGTGGCTCTACATATCGGGTGTCACTGTATCCCTCGGTTTTATTGCTGGTACTTGCCCAAAGTGGACGTTGCACGCGAGCGCCTTTCGAGGCCAGTTTCTCCCAACGGTCGCCGCTGAATGCATTCAAAAAACTTTGGTACGCAATTTTGGCGCTCGAAATAGCCGTTTCACCCAGCAGATTTTCTGCTAATATTTTTTTATCGCCGTGTGATTTGGGAATAATATCATCCATCAGTATTTTATCGGTAAGTACATCAATCCGGCTTAGGAAGAAACTGGCTACCGATGCTATTTTATCAATGGGGTTGCCTTCTTCTACCCGACGCTCCAGAGCTTTCAAATAAGCTTTGGCAACGGCTTCATAGCTTTCAATGGAAAAAAGCAGCGTGATATTGATGTTAATACCTTCGTACAACATTTCTTCAATAGCCGGAATTCCTTCCGGGGTCCCGGGTATTTTAATCATGCAGTTTGGGCGGTCAACCGCTTTATACAGTCGCCGGGCTTCGGCCTTGGTTTTTTCTGTTTCCTTTGCCAAGTAAGGCGAAACTTCTAAACTCACGAAACCATCTTCGCCGTTTGATGCATCGAACACGGGGCGCAACAGATCGCAGGCTTTCTGGATATCCTGGATGGCCAGTGCCTCGTAAATTTCTTCCGGTTTCTTTCCTTTTCCGGCCAGCGCTTTTATCTGGTCGTCATACAAATGACCGCTGGAAATCGCTTTATTAAAAATACTCGGGTTAGAGGTAATTCCTCTCAAACCTTCATTTTTGATTCTGTTCTCCAGTTCTCCGTTTGTAATTATTTCTCTCGATAAGTTGTCAAGCCAGTAGCTTTGTCCATATTCCAATAGTTTATCAAACTTTTCCATAGCGATATTTTATTTTACTTTTTCTGATTGAATTGTTTTCTTTCTTCGGCGCGGCAAGCCTTACGTTCATGATTTACTTTGTTCTATTGATCTTTTTACATGATCAATCACATTGTCAACCGTAAAGCCATAGTGTTTGAAGTTTTCCTGATAAGGAGCACTTGAGCCAAAACGTTCCACCGATACTACGGTGCCACTGTCGCCAACCCATTCTTTCCAGCCGAGTGAAGCACCTGCTTCTACTGCTGTTCTTGCTTTCACGTTGGGCGGAAATACTTCATTCCGGTAGGCTTCGTCCTGCTCCTTAAATAGCTCCCAGCAAGGCATGCTCACTACCCGCGAGTCAATATTCATGCCGCGCAGTTTTTCCTGTGCTTCCAGCGCCAGCGAAACTTCGGAACCGGTCGCCATAAGAACGGCATCAGGCGTATCGCCTTTTTCTTTCGAAAGGACGTAGGCGCCTTTCGTTACCCCTTGAGCCGAGGCATATTTGCTCCGATCCACAATCGGGACATTTTGCCGTGTTAGCACCATCATCGAGGGACCTTCTTTTCGCTTCAACACGGCTCGCCAGGTGTAAGCTACTTCGTTGGCGTCGGCCGGACGAAAAACAAAAATATTGGGCATGGCTCTAAACGAAGCCAGGTGCTCCACGGGTTGGTGAGTGGGGCCATCGCCTCCCAGACCAATGGAATCGTGGGTGAGTACATAAATGGTTGGCAGTTCCATCAATGCTGCCAGCCGGATCGCCGGGCGGGCATAATCGGAAAAGATGAAGAATGTAGACGCAAAAGCCCGAAGTCCTCCATGAAGTATCATTCCTGAAGTGGCCGCTGCCATTCCGTGTTCTCTGACTCCCCAGGCGATATTTCGGTTCTGGTAGTTTCCTTTGCCAAAATACCCCGATTCTTCCATCAATGTTTTTGTTGAAGCTGCCAGGTCAGCACTTCCTCCCAACAGGTAAGGAACGTTCTTAGCAAATGAATTAATGATTTTTGCCGATGCTTTACGCGTTGCCACAGGGCCGTCATCGGGCTTAAATTCTGGAATATCTTTATCCCAGTCTTTATCGAGTTCAAGCGCTCTCCCTTGTTCCAGCAAGGCATGCAAGTCCGGGTGTTTTTGCTGGTATTGGTCGTACATCGCCTGCCATTTTTTTTCAAGCTGCTCGCCTCTGTCAATGGCTTTCTGCATGTGCGTTTCCACTTCCTCCGGAACATAAAAGGATTTGTCCTCGGGCCAGCCATAGGCTTTTTTTGTTGCTTTTACTTCGTCTTCACCCAGCGCCGAGCCGTGTGCTGCTGCCGTATCTTGTGCATTGGGTGCGCCATAAGCAATGTGGGTGCGTAGGATTATCAGCGAGGGTTTATCTTTTTCCTGTTGAGCGGCCTCATAAGCCTTGGTAATTTTTTCGGTATCGTTGGCACTTTCACCTAAATCCTGCACGTGCCAGTGGTATCCTTCGAATCGTTCTTTCACATCGTCGCTGTAGGTTACTTCGGTGTCCCCGTCAATGCTGATGTGGTTGTCGTCGTAAAGGAAAATCAGTTTTCCCAATCCGAAATGACCAGCCAGTGACGCGGCTTCACTTGAAGCTCCCTCCATCAAGTCTCCGTCGCTGCAAAAACCATATACGTAATGATCAATTATCGGGGCGTCTGGTTTATTAAATCGCGAAGCAAGGTGTGCTTCTGCCATGGCCATTCCCACAGCAGTCATAAATCCTTGTCCCAGTGGTCCTGTTGTTGTTTCAATGCCTTCGGTTAGTCCGTATTCTGGGTGCCCGGGGGTTTTGCTGCCCCACTGTCGAAGGTCTTTCAGATCATTCAGCGTTAGCGGATAGCCGATTAGATGCAACATAGCATATTGAATAATGGACGCGTGACCACTCGATAACACAAACCGATCGCGGTTAAACCAGTGGGGGTTTTTAGGATTGTACTTCATGATATTATTCCACAAAACATAGGCTGCCGGTGCCAGCGACATGGCTGTTCCCGGATGACCCGAGCCAGCTTTCTGTACTGCATCCATAGCCAAGGTTCTTATCGTGTTAATCGACAAGGTCTCAATATTTCCTTTCTTCATAATCACTGTTTTTAGTTTGATAAGGTTATTTCGTTTTAAACTGAATTCGGTAATAACCTTTTACAGGATATAGGAGAAAAACCATGCCAGTATTTTGCAATGTTGGGGTTACACTAGCTAACCAACTGTGCAAAAGGAATTCGGAAGATGACCTGTTTTTTTTAGTTTCTCCGAAGTGTGGAAGAATTGCGACAAATGAGTAGAATTGAAACGGATACGAAGGGAATGGCTTGTTTTTTTCTGGTGGGGTGGGGTACGAAATGGAATTGATTAAGATGGGGTTTAATAATAAAAAACCTTGTCCGGAACTCAACAGTTGATTCGAAGATGCACTGCTTAAGCGAAAAAAAAAGGCTGCCCAAAATTGGACAGCCTTTTCATATCGTGAGCAGTAAGTTTTATTTCATTTGTACTAATACAACTGATTTCGACGGAAGATCAATCGTTAGTTTTCCGTTCTTTGGTTTTGACACATCAAAGGTTTTGATGTTTACCGATTCCTCACTGCCAAATTCGTTATGATCATTCATATTTTCAGATGTAATAATTTGTCCCGATGCTGAAGAAAAGTCATTGCCGGTTATATTTATATCGACTGATTCGCTTTTATTCGGGTTCAGGTTACACAGTGTAATCGAAACCACATCGTCTTTTGTTGATGCCGAAGCATGCACCGCAGGAACTGATTTGCCATCTAATTCGTAGGTTCCTGTTTCGAGGTTTGCCGGTATCAGTTTTGCATTTTGATGAACACTGTACATTTTAAACACATAGTAAGTCGGTGTTAGTACCATTTCATCTTCTTTGGTTAAAATAACCGATTGCAAAACGTTTACGGTTTGTGCAATATTTGCCATTTTAACACGATCGGCATGGTTGTTAAAAATATTGAGGTTTATTCCCGCTACCAAGGCATCGCGCAAAGTATTTTGTTGATAAAGAAAGCCTGGATTTGTTCCTTCTTCCACATTAAACCAGTTTCCCCATTCGTCAACAATTAAACCGACACGTTTTTGTGGATCGTATTTGTCCATAATGGTTGAATGACGATTCACCAGTGTTTCCATCTTTAGAGTATTGTTTAATACTGCAATCCATTCTTTCTCGCCAAAATCAGTTGCGTGACCTTTATCGGTCCAGCCTGTTGTAAATGTGTAGTTGTGTAGCGAAACTCCCTGAACCAGGTGAGGATGACGCATTGTTTTGCGCATCAAAACTTCCATCCAATTGTAGTCGTCAACATTTGGACCACCGGCAATTTTATACAAATCACCACGGCAGTAGCTGGCAAAGCGGTTATACAAATCAGCATAGTACTCCGGAGTCATGTTTCCACCACAGCCCCAGTTCTCGTTGCCAATTCCCCAGTATTTTACGTCCCATGGCTCTTCACGGCCATTCTTTTTTCGTAAGTCTGTCATTGGACTAATGTTTGCCGACGTTACATATTCCACCCATTCTGAAGCTTCCTGTACAGTTCCTGAGCCGACATTCAGATTGATATATGGTTCTGCTTTAATCAAATCACAGAAATCAAGAAATTCGTGTGTTCCGAAGCTATTGTCTTCAGTAACTCCTCCCCAATGGACATTGACCATTGATGGGCGTTGTTGGCGAGGTCCAATTCCGTCTTTCCAATGGTACGTGTCGGCAAAGCAACCTCCTGGCCATCGTAATAATGGAATTTTCATGTCAATCAGCGCACCGATCACGTCATCGCGGAATCCTCTGATATTTGGAATTTCAGAATCTTCACCGACATAAATACCTCCGTAAATACAGCGTCCCAGGTGTTCTGCAAAATGCCCGTAAATGTCTTTGCTTATTTGGGTCTTCGCCTGGTCGGTATGTAAGCTAAGCGTACTTTGACTAAATGCTGCCATCGCAAACATTAGGGATAAGATTGAAAGGCTAAATTTTAGTTTTTTCATGATTAAGTATTTCTATTGAATTTGTTCTTATTGCAATACTAGTTATTTTTTTTCACCCAAACTGGTTTTCCCTGATCTGTTAACCCAGATAAAATGAGTGTTGCTTCCCGTGGGTGTGACTCCCAGTTATAGCCATCGCGAACAATCAGCTGCAAGTTACCAATACTTAAAATTCCTTTTGTGGCATCCAACGTCCAGTTTCCAGATAGTGTCCCACTTACAGTTCCGTCAAGGTGAAGTTTAAACGTTCTTGAGTTTTTAATTGTTTGGTACTGGTATTCCATGAGAATTATTTCGTATTCGCCAATCATTGCCTCATCGGTTAATGGAAATTGTGGAACTCCGGCAAAACGCTCGGGCATAACTACCGGCCAACCATCATCGGTCCAGTTCATCTCGCGCACATGTCCCATCATTAGCGCATTTGACGCATTAATGCCCGGCACATTTTCGGGCAATCTTCCTTGCGATGAAAAGTACCACTGTTTTGTCGCCGGATTTTGAAATACACAACAATGCGATATTCCAACCCATCCGGTGTGTGCATTGAATGCGTAAGGATGGGTGAGCATGGGCCAGCACTCATCACCATTAGTAATGTTTTCGCCATTAATTCCCAGGAAAGGACCGGTCATGTTTTTCGAACGTGCCACCCGCGTATTGTAGGCTACTGAAAGTTCGTCGTACGCCAAAAACAGGTAGTAATATTCTGTTTCCGGATTATAGATTATTTCGGGTGCTTCCAGTGCTTGCCAGCGGTTGCTATTTACATTTCCTCGCCCGGCAATTCGAACGCCATAATCTTCGGGTGTTTCTAATTTATCAGGTTTTCCGGTTTCGGGGTTTAACTGAACAGCGGCAATGCCGGAATGCCATGAGCCATAAATCAGCCAGTGCTCTCCTTCGGGTGTAACAATAAAGCTCGGATCGATGGCATTGAACTTGAAATAACCACTCCAGTCGTCGGATCCTGTTCGGGTATATGTTTCTTTCCCATCCGGTTCAGAGCATACCACCATTCCTTTATCTTCCCAATTATTTGATGCAAGGTCGTCGGTTTCTGCCAATCCAATAAATGCTCGTTCAGTCCACGATATTTCAGTGTTATTCCCAACAATTGGGTTGGTAACCACAATGCTGTAATAAAGCCGGTATGTATCCCCAACTTTTCGAATACAAGGCGCCCAGAAAGCATAATTTGGATTTTCAATGGCCGGAAGGGCAGGTGTCATTCGAGCTCGTTTGTTGTTTAACGAGTCTTTTAACCAAGCAGGGACGGTTTGAAAAGCCATGCCCTGAAACTCCCAGTTTACCAGATCTTTCGAGCGACGGTATGGAAAATGTCCATGTCCATCGTGAGCATTTCCGTACGATGCATCGGTTTGGTACATGTAATAATATTCCCCGCTTTTTTCAACAGTTGGATCGTGCACATTGGCGAGATTCCATTGCGAGCGGTTTTCCCAGCCTGCTACAGGAATATAATTGTCAGCATACGTTGGACCAATAAAATCTTCGTTTCGCGGAGGAGAAACCTCGTCAATCGGATCAGGAACTTTCGGCTCCTCAATGTCTGCATCCTTTTTACAGGAAACGACCAGAATAGTAAGGGTTACTAGATAAAGCAGGTATTTTCTCATTTTCTTATCGGAAACAAATCTATTCAACAATTTTACCTTTTAGCATTGTAAATGAGTGAGGAGGAAAATTATAGGTAAATGCATCTTCCTTTTTGACATTAACTGATTCTTTTTGAATCGTTTTAACCTTCGTTTGATCGAAGTCGTTTTCCGCTTTAATATCAGGACCGTTTACTTCAAATATTTCAAACTCACCATCAAAAAGTCCTTCCTGCGAAATAATATCAGTCGTAATCGTTTCATCTCGATGTCGGTTAATTACACCGATAACAACTTCTCCATTGTCGTAAGTTACCGAAACATCTAAGTAGGGAACATCATCAATTTGGGCAACCTGTTCTGCAAGTCCCAGCTGAAAATGGCCCGTGTTGTAGGTTTCACAATCAACAAAAACATCGAGCGAGGTTCCAAACATATTGTTGGCGAACAGTTGAAGTGGATAATATATTGTTTGTAAAAACACGCCATCTTCTTCAGCAAAAATTGGGGCAATAACATTTACCAACTGCGCCATATTTGCCATTTTCACGATATCGGCATTGCGTACAAAAGCATTCAGGAAACCTGCAATAACCAAGGCATCCTCCAGGTTGTAACGCTCTTCAAGAGCGCGGGTTCCGGTCATGGTTTCTTTAGCCCTCCAGCGATACCAGATGTTGTATTCATCCCAGGCAATGTAAATCGGATCGCGATCGCCGCGGTCGGCTTTTTCCATCTCTCGATCGATCATTCCTTTCACTACTTTCGTGCGCTCTTCCAAAACCAAAGGTGCCGAGACAAAATTGTAATAATTGTCCTGATGGTTGCCCAAATACATGTGCAAAGCAATGTAATCAACAACATCCCTGAGTTCAGAAAGGACGGTTGCATTCCATTCGTGTGGGTCGTTATTCGGTCGGAAATTTGAAGCTCCGGCTGCAATCAGTTTAATATCCGGATCAGTTAATTTCATCAATTTACCGGCTTCACGTGCTTTTTTGCTGTAATCTTCAGCATTCAGATGTCCCATTTGCCAAAAACCGTCCATCTCGTTCCCCAGGCTCCAGTATTTAATATTGTGAGGCTCGGGGTATCCGTGCTTTTTGCGCAGCTCGGCATAATACGGTCCTTCTTTTACGTTGCAATATTCGACCCATTCCTGTGCTTCTTTAATGGTTCCTGTTCCCAGATTAACAGCAAAATAGGGTTCGGTATTCATTCGTTTGGCGTAATCCATAAATTCGTTGGTGCCAAACTGATTGGTTTCTAAGCGTGCCCAGGCCAATTCCATTCTCGGAGGACGCTCGTCTTTTGGTCCAACGCCATCTTTCCAGTTGTAGTTCGAAACAAAGTTTCCTCCCGGATAGCGGGTTAATGAGACATTCAATCCTTTGACTGCTTCCAGCACATCTAAACGGATTCCGTTTTCATCGGAGAGCGGATTACCAGGATCGTAAATTCCTCCGTAAACACACCGTCCAAGATGCTCTACAAAATTTCCGTAAATGTTTTTATCTACTTCTCCAATCTCACGGTCAACGTCAATTTTTATGCGTGCATTTTGAGCAAATAAGCTTCCTGAAAGAACTGTTGAAACTATTGCTACCGCCAGAATGAACTTCCCAAAACCAGGACCAACATGTTTCATATTCTCAATTTTATCGTTTTCATTTTTTTGTTACTCATCAATGAAAGGCCAATTATTCTCATCCCATGACAATTCCTTAATAATCAATTTCGGTTTACCATCATCATGAGCATCATAACCATGAAAAATCAGATAGTCTTTTTTATTAAATGTGTATGCCGAATTGTGACCGACACCATGCCAATTTTCATCTCCTTTTAGCAAGATGGAACCACCACCTTTTGCCAGAGAATTTCCTGCTTTATCTAAATATGGACCCGGTATAGTTTTCGATCGTCCGACAATCATTTTATAGGTGCTCTCAACTCCTTTGCAGCAATAATCAATCGATGCAAAAAGATAGTAATAATCTCCCTTTTTAAAAATAAATGGAGCCTCAATAGCATTTCCGCCAGCGTCAACCGGATTATCATCAATAGACGGAGGGTTGGACTCGTCGGAATCTTTTTCTCGTGACGCAATGGTTGGAATGTTCGTTAAATCTTCAGCCACTTTCATCGCGTCTTTCGTCAGTTTTACGAGCTTCAATCCGTCCCAAAAAGAACCAAAACTTAAATACGGAGTTCCATCTTCAGAAATAATTAAGTTCGGATCAATAGCATTCCAATTGTGTTCTCCGGGTATTGATTGAATAACTTTTCCATGATCGACCCACTTAAAATCCGGATCTTCAGGGTTCAAGGTCTTGTTAGTCGCTAAGCCAATGCACGACGTATTCTTTCCAAAAGCTGATATCGAATAATACAAATAGTAAGCTCCATTGTAAAAAGCAATATCGGGCGCCCATATGTGCCCTTTGAATCCTTTTACTGCTTCCATAGCCCATTGTGGGGCTTCATCGAAAACCGGGTCTTCACTGGTCCAGTTTTCCATGTCTGGTGATGACCACACACTAATTCCCCATCCCGTGGAAAACAGATAATAAGTTCCATTTTGCTGAATCATGACCGGGTCGTGAACAACAGTGTCTTTTGGAAAAACTTTTATAGATAAAAGTAATAGGGCGATAATTAGGGTGATTCCTTTTTTCATTTTGATAAAGTTTATTGAATTCCTTCTGAGGTCATAGCAACACGTTTCATAGTGCCGTCTGTGTTATAATAAAGTTGGTCGATACAAACCGAGCGCCTGAAACTTCCACCATGTGGCTGAATTCCACCAGTATGA
The DNA here is from genome assembly GCF_055140945.1 of Sunxiuqinia sp. Lineage (NCBI taxonomy): Bacteria > Pseudomonadati > Bacteroidota > Bacteroidia > Marinilabiliales > Prolixibacteraceae > Sunxiuqinia > Sunxiuqinia sp. Next base: position 40,857 of record NZ_JBSQYS010000012.1, on the reverse strand, counting down.
TAAAAGAAGTACCAGTTATTGTTGTATTCGATAATTGCTTGATGATTTGTGTTTGAATTACCAGCCAGCTCATTCAGAATCCCTTTAAACTCCCATGGCCCGGTAATCGACCGGCTCATCGCATAAGCTGTTTTTTCAGGAAACTGATAGGCATATGACAGATAATACCATTCGCCACGTTTATGAATCCAGGGCGCTTCGGTAAAGTTAGGCAAATCAACTGTGTGTATATCGCCATCCAGCTCGATCATATTGTCTTTTAGTTTTGCCCAGTAGCAAGCTGTATTTCCCCAAAACAGGTAAGCCTGTTCATCGTCGTCAATATAAACGGTCGGATCAATATCGTCCCAGCTAATCTGTGTTTGATCAGTGGTCATATCGTTTGTTATTAACGCTTTCCCCAGCGCATCTTTAAACGGACCTACAGGACTGCCGGATACAGCTACTCCAATCGATTTTCCCGGAATACTTCCGTGTTCAACTGTTACATACCAGTAAAATTTTTCGTTACGTTCGATTACTTCAGCGGCCCAGGCACTGTGTGCGGCCCACTCAAAATCGGAGGGCTTCAACGGAACCGGATGTTCTTTCCAGTTAACCAGATCGGTTGACGAATACACCAGCCACTCATTCATTTCGTAGAAATTCTTTTCTAAAGGAGCCTGATCGTGTCCTACATACAAGTATACCGTATCGTTGTATACCAATGCAGCCGGATCGGCGGTGTATTTATCCGTGATAATGGGATTGTTGATCTGCTTTGGAGTGGTATCTCTGGCAGAGGTCTTTTCTCCCTCGGTTTTAATGCTCTGCGTGCAGCTAAAATTAAGTGCAAAAAACAGAACCGAAAGTAATATTTTGATTAATGTCCGCATGCCATTGAGTAATTAAGAAAAGAAAAGGCAAGCTAAAGGAACCTGCCTTTTCTGATTTATCTATTTATTAAATCCCCCAACCTGGGTTTTGAGTATAATTCGGGTTTTTATCGCGTTCTGCAGGTGGAATAGGGAAGTATTCACGACCTTCGATAAATCCTGAAAATTCTGAATCATGATCTTTCAGTTCCTGAAGTCTGCTTGAGTCGTATAACCAACCCCAGCGAACGATATCTTCAAAACGAATTCCTTCGAAAGCAAACTCCAGCACTTTATCATGTGAAAGCTGGGTATAGAATTCCTGGGTTCCCATTGCAGCGATATCAGCTGATATATCAGGCAAATTCGATCTGTCACGTACCATTTGGATGTATTCTGCTGCTACTGCAGGATTTCCAAGTTCGTACTGACATTCTGCATACATCATCAACACTTCGGCATAACGCATTACTCTCTCATTAATGTCTGAACGCCAGTCCAATTCATTTTCTCTTTCGGATGAATAAGCATTGGTGTATTTACGGATGTAAACGCCGTCCCATCTCGACTCATCAAAAGATTCTCTGAAAGGAGTTCCGTACATGGTTGTTGCAGTTGTATCGTAGCTCATGCTTACAACAGCACGTGGGTCAACTTCACCATCAACAGTTTTTTCTGCCATATATTCATCAAAAATCCATTGTGTTGCGGCAGCATCACCAAATCCAAACGGAGTTGGAGCAAAAGTAATGGCGTGAGCTGTTGTTTTCGACCAGTCGGCAGCAGGTTGGCTTACCCAGCCAAGTACTGTTCCACCTACACTGCGGTCGAGCTGAATTTCGAAGATCGATTCAGAATTGTTCTCGTTTGAAGTGGTGAAATTATCAGCGTAATTTGGTACCAAATCATAAATGCCAAGGTCAATCACTTTTTTCAAATAAATAGAAGCATTTTCGTAGTCGTGGTTCATTAAATATGATTTCCCGGTAAATGCAAGTGCAGCACCTTTTGTAGCACGACCCAAGTCCGATTCAGGATAAGTTGTTGGCAATAAATCAGCTGCTGCTTTAAAATCATCTATTACGGCTTCCCATGCAACTTCGGGACTTACCTGTTCAGGATACAGGTCTTCTTCGCTTTGGTAAGTATTCATTACCAAAGGAATATTTCTGAAAAATGAAACAAGGTAATAGTTTGATAAACCTCTGAGGAATAGAGCTTCTCCTTTGTATTGATCGTAAGTTGCCTGATTAGCAAACTCTATGTTATCGATATTTTCAAGAACCTGGTTGGCTCTGTTTATTACACCGTAAAATGCTGTCCATGGCCATTGTGCCATAATCGGGTCTTCGTCCAGGTTAAATTTACCCGTTAAACTTAATACTCGCCATGGGCTGAAACTTTGAATATCGTCGCCTTTAAGACTTAAAGCGAAAGGCACAAAACGTAGCCAGGTTCCATCGTAAAGTAGTCCCATGTAGGTGGCACTTACACCGGCTTTTACATCAGCTTCTGATTGCCAGTAGGTTTCGGTCGTTTGCAGGTTTGGGTTGCTTAACTCCAACCACTCCTCGTTACATGATGCCATGAACAACGTTAAGAAGGCAAGAAAAATATATTTTAATTTCATGATAATGCTTTTTAGTAGTTATTAAAATCCAACTTTAACACCGAACAGAATTGTTCTTGGTGTAGGCAATCCACCTGAAAAATCGGTAAATGCTTTGTTTGCTGCTACGCCATTGTCGGTTCCCCGATCAAATAATCCGTCGTTATTAAATTCAGGATCGTAGCCTGAGTAACTGGTAATTGTAATGGCATTTTGAAGCGAACCATATACGCGAACTGAAGAAAGACTTAAGAAATCGAGTGCAGACTCAGGAAGTGTGTATCCTAACTCAATGTTCGAGAATCTCAGGTAATCACCATCTTCTAACCAGAAATCTGATGCTCTTGTGTTCCGGTTCGGATCATCTCGGATAATTCTTGGTCTTCCGGTATTGGTATTATTCGTTGTCCATCTGTCCATCAGGTCAGTACTCATGTTTTCTAAACCAGCACCGGCGCGAAGACCATTTCCAATTGCGTTAACGACTTTGTTGCCGGTAGCACCTTGAGCTGAAATAGTAAGGTCGAAATTTTTATATTCAGCGTTGAAATTAAAACCGAAATAAAAATTTGGTAATGCACTACCCATGTGTGTGCGGTCGTCTTCCGTAATTTCGTTGTCACCGTTAACATCTTTGAACATGAAGTCACCAGCATCGGTTAGATTTTCCTGGTAAAGTCCGTCAGGAGCATTGGCGTTCAATGCCTCAACTTCTGATTTGCTTTGGAATATTTTTTCGACTACATAACCATACAATTCACCAACTTCGGTACCAACATCGGTACGACTCCAGTTTCCGTCAATTGGGTTAATACCTTCACCAAGGCTCAATACTTCGTTCTTAAGGGTCGAAAAGTTGGCATTAACGCTGTATTTGAATTGACCTTCAGCCTTACGATAGGTTGCGTTAAATTCAAATCCCTGGTTTTTAACCGACAGCGCGTTTTGTACAGGCGATTCCCAATCGTACCAACCCAGGTGAGTTGGAGTAGGAACAGTTCCTAACAGGTCGTCAACTCTTTTTACGTAATATTCTGTAGTAATCAGGACTCTGTTTTCGAGGAACCCGAAATCCAAACCAATGTTGGTGGTTTTCGATTGTTCCCATTTAATGTCTGTTGAAGCAGGAATAAATTGAGCTCCTCCAGCGACTGGACTACCATTCAATACATATGTTGCGTATGGGTTGATATAACCCTGGTAGAGGTAATCACCAATGTTTTGGTTACCCAATACACCGTAACTTGCACGAACCTTTAACTGGCTGATAAAATCGCTTGAAGCTAAAAAGTCTTCGTTATGCGCTTTCCAGGCCACTGCTACTGACGGGAAGTTACCCCATTTGTTCTGCGGACTGAACCGTGATGAACCATCGCGACGTATAGTTGCTGTCAGCAAATATTTATCGTCGTATCCAACAATTACGCGACCGAAATAAGAAGCCAAACGTGATTGGAATTCGTCACCGCTGCTTGTTCTGTCTTCTCCGTTACTCAATTGTTTGAAATACGGTTCTGAGAAACCTTCAGCATGTCCATAAGATCTAGACATGAATGTATTGAGCGAACTTTGTCCGAGCAAAGCATTTAACGTAAACTTGTCGATTGTTGTATTGTACGACAAGGTATTTTCAATAGTACCTGTAGAGCCGTAACCGCGGTTGTCATCCATTTTTGCAATGGTGTTTGAGAAGCCGGCAAACCAACCCAAGTCGTAAAGTGGTTCGAAGTGGTAATCGCGCCAGTCGGTCCGCTCGTAACTTAAACTAAGCTTGTATTTTAATCCTTTGATGATTTCATACTCACCATAAACGTTGCCAATCAAACGGTTTCTTTTTGTATTACTCTCAATCAAATTATTCATACCAACAACGTTGGCAGAATAGGCTCCGTGCAAATCGGCGCTGGCCGAAGAGTAACCATTCATTTTAGTTTCGTCGTATACCGGGAGTGTCGGAATAGCAGAAGCCGTGTAACCTAACATTGTTCCATCGTGTAGGAACGACATCAAATCACGATCAGCATAAGTGTAATGTAACGATTCGCCAACTTTTAGTTTACCCAGTTGGTGATCGGAATTAACCATTATACCGTATCTTGTGTAGTTTGGTCCGTTTCCTTCAACCGTACCTGTTTGATCAAAATAGTTCAGGCTCATACTAAAATTCGAGACATCGTTTCCACCGCTTACCGAAATGGTTTGGTTATTTATGTGACCCGTTTTAAACAATTCGTCTTGCCAGTTGGTGTTTACATTGTCAACATAGTATGGGCTCGATGGATCATTTGCAGGGAAAATGTACAGCTCGTTATATTCAGGATATGCTTTTGCATTGTTGGTTGACTCGTTGACCAGTGTTTGATACTGTTCCCGTCCAAGTACATCCATTCTTTCTGTAATTTCCTGAAAACCGTAATACCCGCTGTACGAAACTTTCATTTCGCCTTTTGTACCACGTTTTGTCGTAATAATGATTACACCATTTGCAGCACGCGAACCATAAATTGCAGCTGCCGATGCATCTTTTAATACCTGAATCGACTCGATGTTTTCGGTTGGAATATCATTTGCCGGAGCAAAAACACCATCGATAACATAGAGCGGATCGTTATTGGTAAAGGAAGTAACACCGCGAATTTTTACTTTTGGAGCAGAACCCGGATCGCCGGAACTCTGAATGGAAACACCGGCCACTTTACCTTGTAAAGCTTTACTTACATCGTTTGTTGCGGCTTGTGCCATCTCTTCTACGTCCACAATTCCAATGGATCCGGTAATGTCAGATCTTTTCTGTGTACCATATCCAATAACGACCACCTCGTCGATATCCGATACGCTTTGTCGTAAATTGACATCGATTTGAGAACGGCCATCAATAGGAACTTCTTGTCGATCAAAACCAATAAAAGAGAAAACCAATGTAGCATTCTCATCATCTACATTAATCGTAAAATTACCTTCAAAGTTGGTAATTGTACCAATTGTTGTTCCTTTTTGAACAACGTTTACACCAGGAAGTGTGGAATTATTCCCGGCATCATAAACAACACCTTTTACCGTGTGTTGTGCATAAGCTGTTCCTGTCAACAGCAGGAAACAAAACATTAATCCACTAGTTATTATTCTTTTCATAAGATTAAAAATTAGTTAGCGTTAAAATCTGGTATAAAACTACCCAGACTATTACATTAAAGGGGAGGACGAATTGTGAAATGAAGTGGACAAATTGAGAAAGATGTAGTTTCTGACGGGGTTTTGTGCCCGGTGTTTATCGGATGGACTGCTTTTTTGAAAATTCGCTTGGACTCATACCGTAAAACTTTTTAAAGATACGGCTAAAATATTTAGGGTCGTTGAAACCAACTTTATAAGCAATTTCTGATAATGGGTCATTCGTTGTTTTTATCAGTTCGATGGCTTTTTTTAATTTGAATGAATTAATAAAGTCGGTGATGTTAAGATCGGTCAATGCTTTTATTTTTTTATACAACAAGCTTTGGCTTACAAGCATTTCTTTAGCGAATTGATCGACTGAAAATTGAGATTCGATGTAATTTTTTTCGAGTACCTCGTATGCTTTGTTTATAAATTCCTGGTCTAACGTGTTAGGCATTATTTGTTCGGAAGGAATATTGTCGGGGCTGCTAAACATTCGCTTAATAACCCTGCGCGATTCAATCAGGTTGCGCATTTTTACCTGAAGAATTTGGAAGTTAAACGGTTTTGGAATGTAATCGTCGGCACCGGTTTCTAATCCTTCAATCCAACTTTCCACCATATTTTTTGCTGTTAACAACACGATCGGAATATGGCTTGTTTGTATGTTTTTCTTTAGTCGGCTGCAGAGCTCAATGCCGTCCATAACAGGCATCATCACATCACTGATAATTAATTCGGGAGAATACTTTTTAGCCATTGCTAAACCAATTTTCCCATTCTCGGCACCTAAAACCCGATAGTCTGACCGTAAGGTTTGTAGCAAGAAACTTCGCAGGTCAAAATTGTCCTCTACAATTAATATTGTCGGTTTGGATTTGTCATCGTGTGGTTCTTCTTCCTGCTTATAACCCGATTTTTCGGCGATAATGTGTTCGGCTAGCACATTTACCCGGCCTTCAATGTTTATGTCTGTTGGAACTGCCGTTTGATTGATCTCATTTTCCGAAAAGCGATCTTTGGAGCACGGGATACACACTGTAAATGTGCTGCCTTTTCCCTTTTCACTTTCAACTTTAATTTCGCCATGCAGAGCCTGCACAATTTCGTAGGTTAGTGCCAGCCCAATTCCCGAGCTGGTAAAGTACGAATCCTTGCTGGTTTCCTCCGCTTTGTAGAATCGCTTAAAAATACTGGATAGATGTTCTTTTGAGATTCCTGAGCCAGAGTCGTGAATACTGATGGAAACATAAGGCAAATCAATGCAGTTGTTGTTGTTGACAAATTCAACCATCATTTTAATGCTTCCCGACACAGGTGTGTTTTTAAACGCATTAGATAGGAGGTTATAAAATACGTTCTCTACTTTTTCGGCGTCAAACCAGGTTTCCTCATTTATTTCGGTTGCCGAAAAACGATAATCAATTTGCTGATGCTCGGCCAGGTCTTTAAACGATTCAAAAATACCGTTGAGGTATTGTACCATATTCCCGCTGCTCACATTTAAATCCAGTTTACCCGTTTCAATCCGCCTGAAATACAAGAGTTGGTTGATTAAGTGGAGCAGCCGTTGTGCATTCCGGTTGATAATGGTGATCGTATTTTTGGCATTTTGGTCGTCCTTTAACGTTTTCATTAACTGCTCTAAAGGATCAATAATGAGTGTCAGTGGAGTCCGAAATTCGTGCGATATATTGGTGAAAAAACGTAGCCGCAATTGATTTACTAGTTTCACTTTCTCGTTCAGTTCAATTACTTCGTCGCGTTGTTTGGCGAGCTCTTCTTTTTGCTCTTCTATTTTGTATGTTCTTTCGCGTACCTGTTTTTCCAACTTTTGTTTTTGTTCTTTCAAAAAACGGGTTCTGTAGCGGATGTATGCCATTACCGTTAACAATAGAAGCAGGATGACTAAAAACTGAAACCAGGCTGTTTCCCAAAATGCGGGTATTACCGTAATCAAAAGCTCTCGTTGAGTTTCAGACCAAACACCGTCACTGTTTGCGGCTTTTATCCTGAATCGGTAGTTGCCACCCGAAAGGTTCGTGTAATTAGCAAATCGCCTTGTCGACGGTACTTCTACCCAATCCTGGTCGACACCTTCCATTTTATATTGGTACTTAATTTTATCAGGGTGAAAATAATCCAATGCTGAAAATTCAATCGAAAATACAGCATCTTTATAGGATAAATCGATGTGCTCAGTTTCTTCAATGGGTTTCTCAAGAATTACCTTTGAATGGTATTTGTCTCCAACTTTAACAGGGGAATTAAAAACCGACAATTCAGTAAAAACCGGCGTCGGAGTATTGGGGTAGGATTCAATTTGCTCTGGCGAAAAATAGTTTACTCCTTCAATTCCTCCAAAGTAAAGATCTCCGCTTTCGTCGGCGAAAGAGGCTGACCAGTAAAACTGATCGCTTAACAGCCCATCGCTGGTATAGAAATTTTGAAATTCTTCAGTTTTTGGGTTGAATTTAGAGAGTCCTCTATCGGTACTTATCCACAAATTCCCTTGCAAATCTTCTTCTATGGCATAGGCAAAATTATTGCACAGTCCATCTTCTTCTGAGTAATTGATGAAATGCCCGGTTTCGCTACCTTCCACATATTTGCATATTCCGTTACCGTATGTGCCTAGCCAAATAGTCCCGGCTTTTGTTTCGCGAAGTGAGATCACATAGTTTCCTGCCAGTGAATTAGGATTGTTGATCTTGTTGGAAAACTTAAGGAATTCTATCGATTTCGTCTCTGTGGTGAGCTCGAGTAGATCAGCACGTGATAAACGGTATAGGCCATCTCGTGTTCCAACCCATATTCGTTCTTTTTGATCGGCTAAGAGGCAGCCCACCTCTAGATTATTTTCAAGTTGCATTTTTTTGTGAACATGCCGAAATGTGTTTTCTGAAGGATTAAATATATCGAGTCCGTCTCGGGTGCCTACTAAAATTCTGTTTTTATCGAGTTGTTTTAATGATGAAACGAAACTATTGCATAAACTGGTCGAATCTAAAGGATCGTTAAGAAAAGTGGCGAATTGGTTTTTATTTTCAGAAAGCAATAGGTTGATACCGCCCCCCCAGGTACCTACCCACATGTTTTTGTTCTGATCTCGCAACAGCGAAGAAATGAAATTGTTGTTGATGCTACCCCTTATAGTTGGGTCAAGCTCAAAACGGATGTTCTTTTTCCCATTGGCACTAAGTTTATTCAGGCCGCCACCAGCTGTTCCAATCCACAAATTATCCTCCTCGATGTAAATCGAATTGATGGTGTTGTGGCTAATCGTATTGTTGTTGCTTGGGTTATGCTGAATTGAATAAAAAGGCTTTTGAAAGCTGTTGTAATAATTAACCCCACCTTTTTCAGTTCCAATCCAGATATTTCCGAGCTCGTCAGCATAAAGCGAATTGACAAAAGGAGTATTCAGGTATCTTTTCGATTCTGTTTTATCCGAGATACTCGAAAAAAACATTGAGCTGTAGTCAAAGTAGTTTAGCCCACCGAGTGTTCCTACAATAACAACCCCGTTTATGTCTTCAATAATGTCGTAAACGGTTAGGTGATTCAAATCAGAATCTATATCATTTTCTGCTCCAAAATAGGTGGTCTGAAGCCGCTTGGTGTCGTATAAAAATACCCCGTTCCCATTGGTGCCGATCCATATATTGCCTTTAGAATCCTGAAATAGGTCAGAAATACTCTGCCCCGCAAGATCTTCTTCAAGCTGTTTCCAAACCGTGGCTGTTTTTTCGTTGTTTAAATGAACTGCTACGGGGCCGTAATCAGTACCAATCAGCAAATGCTGATCGTTTAGCAGACATAGATTGCTGATATTTCGATTTGAAAGTAACTCATCGAACATTTTTGTGGCTGCCGTTTCGCCGTTTTCATGATAACTTATTTTCCAAAGTCCGTTTTTTTCGGTCGCCACCCATAAATTACTGGCGTTGTCTGTTATTACATGTGTTATGGAAAAGTTAGCCACATTTTCGTTCAGCAAATTGTTGCTCGCAAAGCTTGATTTATCATAGATGAAATGTGCCAGTCCTTTGGCCGTGCCAATCCATATGTTGCCATAGTTATCTTCGCACAGGGTTTGAATAAAATTACTGGGAAGTGAAACCAGATCATGATTTTGTTGATACGTTTTAAAGGTATATCCGTCGTAGCGGCAAACCCCGTTACCGGTTCCAAACCACATGAAACCACGGCTGTCTTTCAAGATGCAGTCAACTGTATTTTGGGGTAGTCCATCATTTGTTGTGATATAGCTGAATCTGATTTGATCAGGATGTATATCCGGATTGAAAGCAAAAGCAACACAACTAATTGCTAGAAAAGAAAGGGTTATTAGCGTATTTCTCAAAATAATCAGCATGCTGGTTATTAGTTGTATAGTGATGGTGCAAATCTATGTAATAAAAGACAAAACCCTTAATCTATTTTTATTATTCTTAAGCTAGATTACAATACTACTTTAGTCATGCAGAATGGTGCTTCGAATAATTAAACAACCATGACGGTCCTTAATGGGCTGGTACCGAATTTATTATAAAAGAGCTGCAATATGGATATCTGGTGCCATTGAGTTTAACGAACGAATTCATTTAAATCTGCTCCCAACCTTGTCGGTAGGAGTGGCGAATTAATTCTTCAGCCATTTGTTTTGCGGATTGTGTCGTGTATTCCCTGTTGAATTTCGGATCGCCTTTAATCATTTCAAAATCATCACTAGTCAGTATTTGTAATTGATCATTACTTCCGATATTGGTGAAACGCATATTTGTTCCATCCCACAATAACTTGCGTTGAAGACTTTGTAAACGAACTGCCAGGTTGCCCATAGCCACCATTTCATTTAACGGGCCGGCATAATCGAAGTTGGAAGATGGCGCTAGTCTGTTTTCCGGTGATTCTTTGCAAGCCCGAATCCAGTCTTGTTCGTGACCACCATTCATGGCATTGGGGATACGACGTATGATTCTTTCGGGTTGTTTAACGTTTGCCATTTCTGAGCGTGGCAGAAGCGTTGGGTTTTCAGAGAATGATCCACACATGATTTTTCCTTTAGTGCCGTGGAAAATACAACCGCCACTATCATTGCCCATTCCTTCACCTTCACTTAATTCTTCAGGTCGTGGAGGTAGCAGACCTCCGTCGTACCAATTAACAGTTAGCGGCGGCATGGCTACTTTGGGTAAGTTGTCGCGTGCCGGGAATTCATAAGTCACCATTTCAGCATTAGGAGGCGATTCTGTGTTTACAGGAGTAGAGCTTCCTTGAACCGAAATAGGGTATTCCAGTTTCAGCGCTTTAAAAGCGGGGTCGAGAACGTGGCAGGCCATGTCGCCAGGAGCGCCAGTTCCAAAGTCCCACCAGCTGCGCCAGTTCCAGGGGGTATAAATTTCGTTGTATGGACGGTACTCGGCCGGGCCAATAAATAAATCCCAATCCAGTGTTTTCGGAATGCGCATTTCCTTTTTTGGTCTTTCTGACTCCTGAGGCCAAATCGGTCGGTTTGTCCATGCATCTACTCTGGTGATGTCGCCAATTTTCCCTGCCCATATCCATTCACAAATTTTGCGAATGTCATCGTTTGAGCTGCCCTGATTTCCCATCTGTGTGGACACATTGTATTTTCGGGCGGTTTCTGTTAATACCCGACTTTCGTATATCGAATGTGTCAGCGGTTGTTGCAGGTAAACATGCATTCCCTGACGCATAGCCATTAGCGCTGGTAGTGCATGCGAATGATCCGGAGTTGCAATCATAACAGCATCAATATCATTTTGCTCTTCAAACATCACCCGGTAGTCTTTGTATTGTGGAGCAGTTGGCCATTCGCGAAACGAATTTCTGTTTGCATACTTCCAGTCCACATCACATAGGGCAACAATATTTTCAGTCTCCATATTTTTCAGGTTGCGGTAGCCCATTCCCCCAACTCCAATACCTGCAATGTTGAGTTTGTCGCTTGGAGCTTTATGTCCCATTCCCCCAATAACGTGGTTTGGTAAAATGGTGAATCCGGCCAAAACGGCACCTGTCGATTGGATAAAACGTCTGCGGCTCAGTGCATTATTTTTTGATTTCATCGGGTTGATTGTTTGAAAATGCGGAAAGCAATTTAGTAAGAAATGTTGGTTTTGTGAAGTGCAATTTTTGGGGGAAGTGAAACCGGGGTTTCACAGCAAATAGACAACGGGATAAGAAAAAATCTTACCCCGTTGTTATCTAATTGAAGTTGAATTCACTAATTATGCCGGCATATCTGGCAAGCTCCATGGCTTACGATAATCATGCTTGATCAATTCAGCTGCAAATTCTTTTGCAGAAACCGGATCAGTCCAGGTTTTATCAAAAGTTGGATGACCATCGTGAATTTTGAAACCATCTTTTACAACGGTTTTAATAACCTCGTCATCTCCAATGTTTGTGAATTTCATGTTTTCACCGTCCCACTCAAGTGTCTTGTTTAAGGCTTGCAAGCGAACAGCAAGCACTCCCATAACGACCATTTCGTTGAATGGACCTGCTTCAGCAAAATCGGAAGTGGTTGGTTTTCTGTTCTCAGCTTTTTCTTTACAAGCACGAACCCAGTCCATTTCATGAGCTCCCTTGTTCCAAGCTAAGCCTAATTCGTCTTCCACTCTTCTTTCTGTTTTGGCAACCTTAGGAGTTTCTCCTCCAATAATTTCGGGCTGCACACCATAGCAGCCAACGTGCAGTGTTCCTTTTGTTCCATAGAAAAAAGTACCGCCACCAGACTTATTCGGATCCTTACCGGCTGGCCAATTGTCGGGTAACATGGGCTTAATACCTCCATCAAACCAGTTTACTTCTACTTCAGGCATCTTTACTTTTCCTACTTTTTCTCTTTCAGGGAAAGTTAGTTTTACAGCTTGCGAAGTTGGAGCGCAGTCGTTTAACAACAAGGTTGAACTACCCTGTGCTTTTGTAGGATAGCCTAATTTCAATCCTTCAAAAACGGGGTGAAGGATGTGGCAGGCCATGTCGCCAAGAGCACCTGTTCCATAATCCCACCAGCCACGCCAGTTCCAGGGATGGTAAATTTCGTTGTAAGGACGCATTTTTGCAGGCCCAACAAAGAGATCCCAATCCAGTGTGTCAGGTACCCATTGACCTTGTTCAGGAGTATTCAAACCCTGAGGCCATATCGGACGGTCGGTGAATGCTTCAACTTTTGTGATTTCGCCGATGGCACCACTCCAAATCAGCTCACATGTTTCAGCAACACCTGCTCCCGAGGCTCCCTGGTTTCCCATTTGAGTTGCCACATTGTATTGGTTCGCAAGCTTGGTCAGCAAGCGTGATTCATAAACGGTGTGGGTCAAAGGTTTTTGCAGGTAAACGTGTTTTCCCATAGTAATTGCATGGGCAGCAGTAATCGCATGGGTATGGTCGGCTGTGGCAATTACTACAGCATCGAACTCTTTGCCCATCTCGTCATACATTGTTCGCCAGTCTTTGTACTTTTTGGCTTTTGGGAAATGGTCGAAACAATTCTTTGCATATTTCCAGTCTACATCGCAAAGACCAACGATGTTTTCCGACTCCAGATTTTTCAGGTTTGCAAAGCCCATACCACCGACTCCAACGCCAACGATATTCAGTTTGTCACTGGGAGCTTTGTGCCCGAGACCAGCAATAACATTGCTGGGAAGAATTGTGATTCCGGCAGCTGCAGTTGCGGCAGTGCCCAGGAATGACCTTCTAGAAAATTGCTTCGATTCTTTTGAAAGCTTTTTCATGGTTTACTATTTATTTGATTTAGGTATATCTGTTTTTCGAAATTTCAAGGAATTCGAAAAACGTGATAAAGATATAATTCTTTGGACTTAAGCACAAATTATTAGTTTGGCGAACAGGAGCTCGTTTTTTTGTGTTGATTACTTGTTAGTTGTGTTGATTAGAGGAGTTTGTTTCGTTGATCGTGGATATAGCTTTTGTCTATTTCGAATAAAAAAAATCAATTTGATTGGTATGCCGTCTACCTTTATCTTTGTTCTATAATTTTTTATTCAATCACAATTAAAAACGATAAGATCATGTTAACAATAGGACAAAAATTTCCAGAGTTTGAAAAAACAGCCGTAGTTTCTCTAGATGCCGGCAAAGAATTTGAGACCGTTTCAAATAAAGACATAGACGGTAAATGGAGCGTTGTTTTTTGGTGGCCTAAAGATTTCACTTTTGTATGTCCAACAGAAATTACAGCATTCAATGATCATTTCGAGGAGTTTAAAAAATTGGATGCCAATTTAATTGGAGCATCTACAGATTCAGAATACGTTCACTTAGCTTGGAGAAATGATCATGCTGGTCTGAAAAAATTGAAATTTCCGATGTTGGCTGATACTTCGAAGTCATTGGCAGAGGATCTTGGAATTTTAGAAGAAAATGAGAAGATTGCTTACCGGGCAACATTTATCATTGATGATAAAGGTATCATTCGTTGGGTGAGTGTAAATGATCTGGCGATAGGCCGTAATGTTCCTGAAGTATTGCGTGTTTTAGAAGCGCTTCAAACAGGGCAGCTAACTCCTTGTGACTGGGAGCCAGGGCAAGCAACATTGTAAGAAAACACCATAACAAGTAAGATTAGAGGTTTATATTAGTATCAAAAGGATGTTCATTCGAGCATCCTTTTTTTATGTTTTGAGCCGGATAAGAAAGGAGGTCGACATGACCTCCTTTCTTTTAACTAACTCTAAAACTGTATGAAAAAAAAACGAATTAAAATCCTCCATCATCATATTCTACCTCTCTTACACCATCGCCACCACTTGAGCGATCCATTTTGAAATTATTGATTTTATAACTCAGGGTTAAAGTCACAACTTGAGATTCTCGTTCTCGCTTATAAGTATCGGTGAAGTCGACTCCGGATGAAGTTCGTTCAAATTTCATGGTTCCAAAAACATCTCTCAAGCTAAGCGTTGCAGTTAGTTTTCGTTTTAATAAATCCTGTCGATAGGAAATGTTTGTGAAAAAGAAACTAGAACGCTCGCCCTGAGCTGAAACTGACGGACCCCTGTAATAACCTGTTAATTGCAAACGTGAATCCGGAGCAAACTTCACCGTGGTGTTCAAGCGTCCGGTATAATTGGTACTTTTTCTGTCAATCGATTCACCTAAAACTTCGCCTTCAATACGGTAACGATAAACAGATAAACTGGAGTTGAAAATCAACCAGTCATCAATATTCAAATTTCCCATCAATTCAGATCCGAGGGAATAATCGTTGTTCAGGTTCATTGTATTAAGATAGAAAATGCCATCGTCGCCCAGTTCAGTAACTCGGGTGATTAAATTGTTGGTTACCCGATAAAAACCTTCCAGAGAGACGAAAGACTTGCCATAGTTTTTCATGACTCCCAACTCATATGAATCTGTATATTCCGGCTTTAGTTCCGGATTCCCGTAGCGAATGGTGTAGCGGTTATAGTAATTGGGGAACGGGTCAAGATCACGACCTCCGGGACGGTCAATACGTCGGCTATAGCTGGTCATCAATTGTAATTTGTTCAGAAACTCGTACGAGAAATGAAGCGTTGGAAATACATCGAAACGGTTAATCTCTGCGGGGGTTGCGGCTTTCTCGTGTTCAATACTCCGGCTGGTATATTCTCCGCGAAGTCCGAGTTGATATTTGAAATTACCGACTCCGTTGGCAAATGTGGCATACCCGGCTATGATGTCTCTTTTAAAATGTTGCGAACTCGAAAACTGTGGGTTGTCAATATAATCATTGGCGCTATTGTCCCAATCGTTGAACGAATAATCTTCAAACTCGCGATCGATGCGACTTTGAAGACCGGCTTCAAAGCGGCCATCATCTCCAACTGGTTTGGTGTAGTCCAATTCAATCCGGTATTCGTCCTCATCCTCTGTTTCGAGGGTTTTTACCCGGGCTAAATAGCCTTCAGTTCGCTCATAATTTTCGTTTGTATAATATTCGTCTTCAAATTCATAATCGTCGCCTACACTATTCGAATAGTAAAATAGTGCATCAAGTTTATGTGTCCCGTCTTCATTAAATTTTTGTTGAAAGTTGATGTTTGTGTTGTAGTAGGTGCCTTCCCTTTTCGAGTTTTCATCTTCTACCGAGTAAACATCATAATCTCCCGGAACTTTATATTCATGGACATTACCCATTCCACCACTTTTCCGCCCGTATTCGCCATACGTTCCTGAAAAAGTTAAGGTAGCTAAATCAGTTAGGTAGATGTCAACACCACCTTTTAAGCGGTGTCCACTTCGCCCATAATTTCGCTCGCCGTCTGATATGAGGTAAGTCGTGGTGTCGCCTTTGTAGGTTTCCCGATACGAATTTCCACTTCCATAATAGGTTTCATCGCTAATGTCGGCTCCAAAAAACAAGTTGGTTTTCTTTGTTTTGTAATTCAGCGTTAAGTCTGTCCGATATTTATCACGGCTGCCAATCATGGCATTTAAAATACCATTGAATCCTGAAAGGATATTTTTCTTCATCACAATGTTAATGATTCCTGCCATACCATCCGGATCGTATTTTGCCGATGGATTGGTAATGATCTCAATGTTTTCAATCACCGATGCCGGTAGTTGCCGCAAGGCATCATTGCCTTCCAGTACGCTTGGCTTACCGTCAATAAGCACCGTAAAATTTGAAGACCCGCGTACGCTGACATTTCCCTCAATATCTACTTCAACTGAAGGGGTATTTTCCAACACATCGACAGCTGTTCCTCCTGTTGCATTTATATCCTGACTGACGTTGATTACTTTTTTATCAATTTTATATTCAACTCTCGAACGATCCGCCACAACATCAACCGTTCCAATTTCCTGATTCGAAGGCTCAAGTCGTAACACGCCCATGTTTACTTGTCGATTGTCTGCTGTTATCGTGATATTGTTAATACGCACTTTATTAAACCCGATAAAGTTTGCTTCGGCGTAGTAGGTGCCAAAATCAATCTTCCGAATTACAAATTCGCCATTTGCGTCGGTAATACCGCCCGAAACCAGCGATGAGTCTTGCGATAAGAAGATGGAGAAATTCGCATATTCCATGGCCTTGCCCGTTCCGGCGTCAACAATTTTACCGCTGATAACTGCTTTGCTAAGCGAAGGAGATTCATCGGGATTCTGTTTGGGGGGCTGAGCAATTGTTGTGTAGCTTGTAAATAAGATTGTTATGGCTAATAGTAAATTAACTTTCATTTTAAATATTTTGGTTATCTATGTTCTATGACACCACCATTGGACAATAGTTTAAAGATGTAATGGTATTTTGTTGTTAATGATTGTGAATAGAAAAGGAGGAATTTGATTCGATTTTCAGTTCGTGCTTATGTTTAAGGATTGTGCTGAGCATTAAAATGAATTTCTTTATCTTTGAAACTGATTTTGTTACCAACTATAATCTAATTAAAACCTAAAAAATGAAAAATTCTTTTTTTTATGGTAAAGTTTTGTTCTTTGCCCTTTTCTTTGCTACATGCACATCATTTATTTTTTCGAGTTGTACGACCAGTTCTGATAACGAGAAGGAAATTGGGATTCAACTTTGGTCGGTTCGCGATGACATGAAAAATGACCCGGAGTTAACAATTGCGAAACTTGGAGAGATTGGTTATGCTTATGTTGAGGCAGCCGGATATGGTGATGGAAAATTTTATGGAATGGAGCCTTCCGCATTCAAAGCTCTTTTGGAGAAAAATGGTATGAGTATGAAAGGTTCTCATACCGGGATGAACCTGCCTAAGGAAGATGAGTGGGATGAAGCCATGACTTGGTGGGAACAATGCCTTACTGCTCACAAAGCAGCCGGGGCTGAGTGGATTGTTAAGCCATCAATGGGACAGGAAGCATACCGGAGTTTGGATACCTTGCAAATGTATTGTGACTATTACAATAAGGTTGGGGCGATGTGTAATGACGCGGGAATTCGGTTTGGATACCACAACCATGCTCAGGAGTTTGAAACAGAGTTGGATGGGCATCTTTTTTACGATTATCTGGTTGAGAATACCGATCCGGATAAGGTGATGTTTGAATTGGACTTGTACTGGATTCAGCAAGGTGGAAAAAGCGCACTTGACTACTTCGAAAAATATCCTGGCCGTTTCGAGCTATATCATGTAAAAGATGAAAAAGAGCTGGGAGAAAGTGGCGACATGGATTTCAAACCAGTTTTCGACGCTGCTGAAAAAGCGGGAATGAACGCTTATATTGTTGAGGTTGAACGATATAATTTTGAGCCGATGGTGAGTGTTGAGAAAAGTTACGAGTTTCTGAATAATGCCGAATACACGGAGTAATTTTTTGCAAAAACGTATTTTGAAAGCCTGACTCAATAAGGTTAGGCTTTTTTTATTTTTCTTTCGTGCCGAACTTCGGATCAATTTTCAGGAAGTTGACAATTACAAAGCCGGGGATTGTGCATAACATGACCCAGATAAAAAAATATTGGTAGCCAATCATATTCTGGATCCATCCACTTATCATTCCCGGTAACATCATTCCTAAGGCCATAAAACCGGTACACAGTGCATAGTGGGCTGTTTTGTGCTCGCCATCCGAAAGGTAAATCATATAAAGCATGTAAGCGGTAAACCCAAATCCATAGCCAAACTGTTCAATCATAACCGAAGCGGTAATGATTCCGAGTTGTTGCGTTTGAACAAAGGCCAGAAAAACGTAGACTAGATTGGGTAAGTTCATGGCAATGACCATTGGCCAAAGCCATTTTTTTATTCCATGTTTTGATACGGCAATGCCACCAAGGATGCCTCCGAGTGTTAGTGCAATAATGCCAGCGGTTCCGTACACGAACCCAATATTGCTGGTCGTGAGCCCGAGGCCTCCTGCCGATGCGTCATCGAGTAGAAACGGAGACGCCAATTTTGCTAGTTGTGCTTCTCCCAAGCGAAAAACTAAAATGAAAGTTAGTCCGGTCCAAATGCCTTCTTTCTTGAAAAAAGAAACAAAAGTTTCTCCAAAGTCGGCCATTATTTCTTGCATGCTTTTGTCTCCCCGTTTCTGATCGGTTTTGGGGTAGGGCAGAACGAACAGGTGATAGAGCGAAAAGGCAGCAAATAGCGCTGCAAAAACAAAGAAGGTGATGCTCCATGCCCACGAAGTATTGTTGGCAATGGTTTCCATGTAGCCCGCCAGAATAACCAAGGGCCCTTGTCCGGCTAGCATGGCAAAACGGTAAAACGTATTTCGAATACCCACAAAAAATGCCTGATCGTGTTTGGAAAGCCCCAACATGTAAAAGCCATCGGCAGCAATATCATGGGTGGCCGAGCTAAAAGCCATCAACCAAAGAAAGGCCAGACTGTATTGCAAAAAATTGCTCATGGGGAGGGTAAACGCCACACCGGCAAGTGCTCCGCCAACCAGTATTTGCATGCTGATAATCCAGAATCGCTTGGTACGGAGGTTGTCCACAATCGGGCTCCAAATGGGTTTGATGACCCAGGGTAAATAAAGCCAACTGGTGTATAGTGCAATGTCGGTATTGGAAATGTCCAGCCGCTTGTACATGATTACCGAAACGGTCATTACGAAAACGTATGGCAAACCTTCAGCAAAATAGAGAGAGGGAATCCAAGCCCAGGCATTGCGGGTTGTGGCTTTTTTCATATGATTGCAATTGTTTATTTATAAGGTATCATATGGAGCTCGCACTTTAATCGTTACGTTGTGTGTTTTGACTAAAAATGCTCGTTTCATTGTAAATTAAATTTTTATCGGTATTTGATGGAGCAGGCATAAAATGTCTATGCTTGTGTCATCTTTCAATAAATTTTCTTCAATTCTGATCCTTGAAAATAGTGTTTTAAAATGGATTGGTAGTTGTAGCCTTTTTCGCCCATTACAGCTGCCCCAATTTGGCAGAGCCCAACGCCATGTCCCCAACCGGCACCATTGATCACAAATTGTTTCGGAATACCATTTTGTTCACCCAAATGATCGACCACAAAGGCAGAGCTGTATAAATGAGATTCGGACAGTGCCCGACGGATTTCCAGCTCCTTGCCAATAACTAACGTTTGCTTGCTGCCTGTAATTTTCAGTTTAATGATGCGCGACGAATGACCCCGCTGAACAGCTTCTAAGCGGATGATTTTGCCAAAGTCAATACCAGTCTTTTTTTGCAGAAGGGCTGAAAGGTCTTGTTGCCGATAACTGATTTGCCAGCGATAGAAATCAACGGTTTTCTGATCGAAGTCGGGCAATACTTGCGATAGTATTTGCTTGTTGTTTGTATTGCAAAACGCAGATGGATTATTTCTGATCCAATCTTCTGCTTCATCTTCTCGTCGCAGGTCAACACAGGTTGTTGCTGCCTGTTCCGAGTCAACTATTTTCGTCAGGTAACTGTGTCGAATGGGTTCCCAAACGTTTTCAAAATTCTCGGAAATGCCTCCGCAGCACTTCGAAAAGCGGGCATCGCAAATTTCATCGCCGGCAACTAACACTTCTCCATAAGTTTCATCAATAGCCTGGCTGGCTTTTCCGCTGATGATTTTGGAAATGCCCTGGTAGCGTTGGCAATGATCATCGGAACACACATCAAACAGCTGGTGGTCTTCGCGATCGTACCAACGGATAAGTTCTTTTTCATTTTGATGTGTTGAAGGCGGATTGGATGAAGCAGCTTTTATCTTTTCGCTCTTTTCCATTTGAGCCAGCAACCAACTTCGCGAGATAACCGCATGTGCTTTGAGTAAGTTGGTCGAGCTGCTTGCACTCATTTCCGAAGAAATGACCGACCGAAGGTATTCTTCAAGCGGAACAACATTAACAGCCCTCACGTTACCGTCTTCAATCAGTAGTTTTAAGTCGCCGCGAAAGCGTTGGTTCTCTCTTTGTTCCCAATGGAAGTTAATACCAATGGTAACCTCTTCGAGCAAAAAAGAATCATCAATGTTGTTTGAGTGAAAGATGAATTCTTTATTGGTGAGTATTGGTTCATTTTTCGATTTTACAATGATCTGGTCGCCTTCAATGGTCGCTTGATAATAAGATTCGCATCGTTCACCATTCAACGTATAGTCGCCAGACAGTTCGAAGCTGATGGTTTTTTCGGCCATTATGCCGACTTGCAGGGTTGGTTGTACTGTCATAAGCGCACTTCTAATTTTTCTTTTAATTGCTCAAAATCTTCATCATTCATGCTCACCTGATTGTAGATATCTTTCAGGTCATCTTTGGTGAGTTTCTCAAAATCTTCTTTCCGGGGAAGAATAATAAGCCCCCCCATTTCTACTGATGCCGGACTGATCAACATCTGATCGTTCCCTTCAGCAAAAAACTGTTTTGGTCGTTGTTGGTCTCTCGGGAAAAGAATAATCTCCCACCGATCTCCTTCAAAGTTAGCGAGTAGATTTAGCATTGGCTCACCTTCTTGCCCCCTTTCTGCCAGAGAATTAATGATAATTTTAAAATGATGAATCAGATCCTGTTCTGATTTTGAGCTTATATGGATCAACTTTCGAAGATATCCATTACCAATGGCGGTAATTGTTGAGCTTTGATCTTGAAAAAGAAGATCTCCATAGGCTGTTGAAATTCCGGGGTTTTCCATTTCAATCGGGATTTGATTCTTGGTACAGGCTTGAAAATGAAAATGATCGGGAGCCGATGCACCGCATTTTGGGCCGTTGTAGAAGAAGGTAAATTGTGGTAATTTTTTACTTATTTTCATCAGATCGTGAAAATAAGGGTGAATTTCTTGTGGCAGATGTTCTTTTAACGGAATCGTTAAATGCTCGCTGAAAATGGGAAATGGATTAATTAAAATCGAATAGTTGGAATTGAAGTCGATTCCGGCTTGTTCCTGTGGTTTATTCTTTTCGCAAAGAAAACATGGCCGCTTCCGGATTGATTTGGAATCGGTTTTAGCAGCTGATGATCGGATTCTTTCCGGGTTGAATTGAGCGATAATCTTAAAGCCTTCGAAGTCGAAGGTTTTTGTTTTGACGGACTTAAGTCCGTCGTAGTTTTTGCGAGCCAACTCCCATCCTTTTTTTTGTTGTCGAATGAGTTTATTTACTTCATCGGGCAAATTGCAAGGTCTATTTTCGTCGTGCTCACTCAAGGTATCAGTGGTTTTCGTTGTTTTGTTTGATGCGCGCTTTCAACTCAAAAGTCCGCAGGCTGTCTTTGTATGCATTGTGCGTATTTTGTTTGACAATATCCAGCGAAGCATCCGAGTTTTCTTCCCAACGTCGGCAGCGGTAAATCGGATTGTAAATACGGCCTATTTTATAGGTTCTGGAAATAGCCAGACCTACCGCATAATCCTCGCCGTAACTGGTGTTTGGAATGCGGATATTTCGCAACACAGGAGTGTAAAAAGCACGCGGTGCTCCAAGTCCGTTTATCCGAAGGGCATTGTTTGGTCCATTCTCAGCAGTCCATTCTTTGTGGTCAATCAGGCCGGGAGGAATTTCCTCCAATTGAAAGTCACACATTTGGTACGATCCAATGACCATGGCACATTGCTCCTCGTAAAATTTATCGACCACCTGTTGCAAGGTACTTTCGTCGTAATACAGATCATCACTATCTAACTGGACGGCAAATCTTCCGCATAATGGGTGGAAAACTGCTTCGTTCCAGCAGCCACCAATCCCTAAGCTATTTGATTCAGGAATTACATGTATCAGGCGTTCATCTTCATATTTGCTCAATAGCTCTGTTGTTCCGTCAGTCGAATGATTATCAACAACAATCAGGTTGAATGGGAATTTGGTTTTTTGTTTCAGCACCGAATCTACGGCATCCTGAATCGTTTTAATCCGGTTGCGAACAGGAATAACCACGGTGGCTTCAACCGGAAACTCGCCTTCAAAATGAACTGACTTGAACGGATGTTGCAGAAAACCTCCAATTGCCTTTAAATGCTTCGTGCAGGCTTGCTCCATTTCAATTTGTTTTTCGCGGGCATTGTCACTCACGTAATCAAATTGCTTTTCGCCCGATTTGCGGATGTCGGTTTCGGTCATGCTCACTAAAAATTCAGGCACACGGCAAATGTCGCCCATTCTCG
Organism: Sunxiuqinia sp.; assembly: GCF_055140945.1. Classification (NCBI taxonomy): domain Bacteria; kingdom Pseudomonadati; phylum Bacteroidota; class Bacteroidia; order Marinilabiliales; family Prolixibacteraceae; genus Sunxiuqinia; species Sunxiuqinia sp. Next base: position 18,164 of record NZ_JBSQYS010000012.1, on the reverse strand, counting down.
AAGCTTGTAAACGCAAGGCGTAATATCCGGCCTGTTTCCAATCGGGATGTTTTTCTGCAAAAAATGCTTTCAACACATCGTTGCGATATAGTTGAACGGGCCCAAAGTTAAAATCGTCGCGAAGGCTTCCCAGTTGATAATCAATTACCAGATGATTTGACCGGACGCCTTCTTTCATTTCGGTATAATCGGAATAGCACATGCTTGCCTGGCTCGCATGTGCTAGTTGAAGAAGTCGTTCGATTGGGAACTGCCCAAAACCCAATTTGGTATTTTGAAGAGCCAGAAATGCATATTGATTTGTTGTCGCTTCTGCAATTTTATTGATGCAGTCGGTTGAATAAATCTGGTCGGCAAGTATTAATTCGGCTCCTGTCAGGTTTTGCTTTTCAGTGCTAATCACAAAAATAGATTGAACCTGTTTCGATTTACGAAGTTGATTGATTACATCTTGTGTTTCTGATTGGCCCGTGAAAGCAATAAAACAATCAATTTGCTGAGTCATTAATTACAATTTAATAATAACAGGATTCGAGATTTTACTTTCATTGTTCAGCCTATCGAGCGCAGAAACCCTGAATTCATATTCCACCTCATTGTCTTTCTTTGTGAGGTGAATCTTGTTCTCCGGAGTTATTTTGAAAATAAATCGCGGGTCATTGGGGTCAAATTGTTGTCCAACTTTATTCCTGTATACGATGTAACGATTTGTCTTATCCAACTCAATTTCTGATTTGTCTTTTTTCCATTTCAGTACTTTTCCCCATCCTTTTTTCACTTTTCGTGGTTCCGGCGGTGCCTGGTTGTCAATCCAAGGCATTTCAGGAATTAACGCCGGATACTTATAGAGCTGATTTTCCAGGGTATCTTGAAACCCAATCATGTCGCGATAAAAATGGTGGGCACTAAAAAAAGCACTTCCTTGTATTTCCGGTATTTTGCGCGTGAGTCTGACCTGTTTGGGTAGTTGGTCGGCTTGTTGCCACTCAATGATCGATGATGATGGGTTTATTTTATAAAGTGCATGGCCAACATACAGGGCTCGTTCGTAGGTATGTAATTTCCACCAGTGGCAGAGTGTTTCAAAGTCGGCTGCCGGATGTCCAATGTACCAATAAATTTGAGGCATCAAGTAATCAACCCAGCCATTCTTCATCCATTTGACGACATCGGCATACAGGTGGTCGTAATTGGTATTGCCAGCTGATGTTTTCGAGCCAAGTGGATCATTTGCAATGTTACGCCAGACACCAAACGGGCTAATTCCAAATTTCACCCATGGCTTGACGGATTTGACGGCATTGCTCAATTTTTCAATCGTTAGATCAACATTATTTCTCCGCCAGTCTTCAAGTTGATTTTCGGCAAAATTTCCACCATGCTCTTTAAAAGAAGTGCTATCGGGAAAGGCTTCTCCAATAATCGGGTAGGGATAAAAATAGTCGTCAAAGTGGATGGCATCAATGTCATATCGGCGGACAATATCAACGACCACGTCCGTGATAAATTGTCGGGCTTCCGGCATGCCGGCATCAAAGTACAGTGAATTACCATATTTGAGTACCCAGTCCTTATGTTGAAAAGCAATGTGGTTTGAAGCCAACGGTTCATCGTATTTCAGAGCGACTCTGAACGGATTTATCCAGGCATGGAACTCCATATTTCTCAGGTGACATTGTTCAATCCAAAATTGCAACGGATCATAGCCTGGGTCCTCTCCGGGCTTCCCGGACAGGTATCTGGACCAGGGTTCAAGATCTGATGGGTAAAAGCTGTCGGAACAAGGACGAATTTGCAGAATTACGGCATTCATCCCCGTTTTTTGAAGAAGGTTAAGTATCGCGATCGCTTCGTATTGTTGCCGCGCTGCGCTCATCCCTGCCTTTGAAGGCCAGTCAATATTATTTACCGTTGCGACCCAGGCTCCTCTAAATTCTCGTTTGGGGGCTACCTGTGAAAAACCTGTCAGGAAAAGAAATAGAAATAGGATAGATAGTTTTATGCGCATAAATCAATCATTAAAACGATTTTCAAACCTAAAATTAGGTCTATTCTGCCAAATATAGTACCAAATGAGCAATAAATATTTAAGTATTAACAGGTATTAGCTGGCGCGTCTGCATAGCTTGCTGTTTTAAAGACTTTTAGTGTTAAAATAGGCTATTATTACCCCATTGTTTGTCGCTGTTTCTCACTTAATATTAATGTGCTTAGTCCGTTTTGCCCAACGCTCGCGAGCTAGTTCTTGCATGTCGGTTTGAATGTCTCTTTCGTCGGTGATTTCAAGCCCCAAGATCGTTTCAATAATATCTTCCATCGTTACCAATCCTTCTGTTCCGCCGTATTCATTTATAATCAGGGAGATATGTTCTTTTTTGAAAAGTAGCTTTTCGAAAAGTACTGGAACTGTAATATTTTCGTAGCTCACAATAATATCCCTTTTCAGGTTTTTAATCTCATTGTTATTTTCGCCGGCAGCCAGTTTTTCCATCACATCTTGTTTTAATACATAACCGGATATTTTATCAATACTTTCCTGGAAAATAGGAATGCGTGAAAACTGAAAAAAGTTTTCCTGTCCGAAAAATTCCGCAAGTGTCATAGTTTCAGCGGCTGTAAGCATAACGGTTCGGGGAGTCATGATGTCTTTCACTTTGATGTCTCTTAACCGGATCAGGTTGATGATTATTTTGCTTTCAGTTTCTTTAAAAATACCTTCATCCAGCCCCAGAGATGCCAGCATGGCCACTTCTTCCCGACTAACGGATTCTTTTTTATTCTCTTTCGAAATTAGCTTCGTTATAAATTCGGTCAGTAATACCAGCGGATAGGTGATAACGATAAGCACCTGTATAATTCTGGCGGAAGGCATTGAAAGCTCTCGCCAAAATTGAGCGCCAATCGTTTTGGGAATGATTTCGGAGAATACCAGAATTAGGATCGTGAGTACGGCTGAAATGATTCCAAAATAAACTTCACCGAACAACTTGGTGGCTTCCGATCCAACACCTGCTGCACCAATAGTATGAGCCATTGTATTTAAAGTTAAGATTGCTGCGAGAGGGCGGTCGATCTGGTTCTTTAGTTTTTTCAAAACTTTCGCAGACGGACTACCATCTTCCTCTTTCAAATAGATGTAAGACATGTTGACCGAAAGAAGCACTGACTCAAGAATGGAACACAAAAATGAAATTCCCAATGCCAATACCAGATAAAAGATGAGCATACCCATAGATGTGATTTGTTTTTTTGAAAAGATAAGAATTGTATCGGACAATCCAACATGATCAAAAAAGAAGATCTCTCTTAATAAGGGAGTGGTAAACTTTTGGGGATCTTTTTCAATCAACTAATTCCAGGAGACTTTGCCTCGGGGATAGTCAGCTTTAAGAATTTTCTTTTTTTTTCCAGGCATAGTGAGCTCGGATTTAAAAAGAAGCAGAATCTAGCCGGAGCACTCATTTTCCAGAATCGCTGTTTCCCACATAAATGTAGGTTAAGCCTATATTAACACCTTCCTAACGCCCTAAAATTAGGGCTTTATGCTTTTTAACATGAAATGTAGTTGAAATAGGGGCTTCTTACAAAAATGTAGGAAATCCGGAAGGTGTGAAAAGCCGTGCCAAAAAAGTGTGCTGGGTTTAAGTTTCATAAAATCAAGAATATAGATTTTGTTTATGGTGTCATTGGATTCCTCTATTGGAGTTTTGGCATCCTTCTCGTTAAGGGGGAGAGCAAAGAGAAAAATATAAACCCTCTAAAATTTTAAAAGATGAGAAAGATAGCAATTTACGGAAAAGGTGGTATTGGTAAATCTACCACAACTCAAAACACAGTAGCCGGATTAGTAAAAATGGGTAAAAATATAATCGTTGTAGGATGTGATCCCAAGGCGGATTCAACCCGTCTTTTATTAGGTGGTTTAGCTCAAAAAACAGTTTTGGATACACTTCGTGAAGAAGGTGAAGATGTTGAAATTGATGATGTAATCAAAAGAGGTTATGGCAATGTTCGTTGTGTTGAATCAGGTGGTCCTGAGCCAGGTGTAGGATGTGCCGGTCGTGGTATCATTACTTCAATTAACCTGTTGGAACAATTGGGTGCATGGGATGAAAAATACGAAACTGACTATACGTTTTATGATGTACTAGGTGATGTTGTATGTGGTGGTTTCGCAATGCCTATTCGTGATGGTAAAGCTGAAGAAATCTACATTGTAGTTTCTGGTGAGATGATGGCGATGTACGCTGCAAACAACATCTGTAAAGGTATTAAGAAATACGCTCAGGCAGGTACTGTACGCTTAGGTGGACTGATTTGTAATTCTCGTAAAGTAGATCACGAACGTGAAATGATTGAAGAGCTTGCTCGTCAATTGGGAACTCAAATGATTCACTTTGTACCTCGCGACAACATGGTTCAACAAGCTGAGATCAACCGGAAGACAGTAATTGAATTCGCTCCTGATCACCCACAGGCTGCTGAGTATGCTCAACTTGCTGCTGCAATCGACGCCAACGAATTGTTCGTTATACCAGAGCCATTAGAAATGGAAACATTGGAAAAGCTGTTGATCGACTTCGGTATCAGCAACTAATTTATCACCCCGCCCCTTCATTTATAGTCAACTAACGAAAAAAATAGGAGAACACAGATATGTTAATGATCAGAGCAATTATCCGCCCCGAAAAATCAAGTAAAGTATTGACAGCGCTTTTTGAAGCTGGTTACCCTGCGGTTACAAAAATTCCAGTCGTCGGTCGCGGAAAACAACGTGGTATCAAGATTGGTGATGTTACTTACGATGAGCTGCCAAAGGAAATGTTGATCGTTGTAGTAAACGACGAAGACAAAGACTTTGCTCTTAAAGCAATCATGGACGCTGCAATTACAACTCCAAAAGGAGCTTTTGGTGACGGAAAAATCTTTGTGACCCCAGTAGATGAAGCTTATACCATTAGTCGCGGATCGAAAGAGTTATAAACCCTAAAAAATCCAGGACTATGAAAATGATATTAGCGATTATACGCATTGATAAAATGAACGCCACAAAAAAGGCATTGACTGAAGCAGGAATTTCATCAATGACTGCAACAGGAAAAGTTTTCGGACGTGGGAAGGGACTTTGGGATGCTAAAGTTTTGGAAGGTGTTAAAAACGACCAACCTGAGGCATTAGAACTTCTTGGAAAAGAACCAAGACTCAGACCTCAGCGTGTTTTAAACATTGCTGTTTCTGATGAAAACGTTCAAACAACAATTGACACCATCATCGAAGTGAACCAGACTTCAAATCCAGGCGACGGAAAAATCTTTGTATTGCCTCTGGGTGATGCCATGCGTGTCCGCACCGGTGAGACTGGTACAACAATACTTTGATAAAATTGAAAAGTTATGGCTAAAAAAATAGATTATACAAACGGATTACCAGATCCTTCGGAACTCAAAGAAGAGATTCTGAAAAAATATCCCCGCAAAGTCGCTAAAAAGCGTGCCAGGTCAATGGTTATTAATGAACCGGAAGCGGGAACTAAGGAAATCCTTGCTAACGTAAGAACGGTTCCTGGTATCATTACACAACGTGGTTGTACTTACGCCGGATGTAAAGGGGTAGTACTGGGGCCCACCCGTGACATCATTAACTTGGTGCACGGACCAATCGGATGTAGTTTCTACGCTTGGTTAACACGTCGTAACCAAACACGTGTTCCAGAGGGTGGTGATAACTTCATCAACTACTGTTTCTCAACTGATATGCAAGATGAAAACATCGTTTTCGGTGGAGAAGTAAAATTGAAAGAAGCAGTTCGCGAAGCGTTCGAAATGTTCAAGCCTAAAGCAATCGGTATTTTCTCAACTTGTCCGGTTGGTTTGATTGGTGACGACGTTCACGCTGTTTCACGTGAAATGAAAGAAGAATTAGGAATCAATATCTTCGGATTCAGTTGCGAAGGTTATCGCGGTGTATCTCAGTCTGCAGGTCACCACATTGCTAACAACGGCGTATTCAAAAACGTAGTTGGGTTGAACGACCGCGACCGTGCTGGTAAATTCCAGGTGAACTTATTGGGTGAGTACAACATTGGTGGTGATGCTTTCGAAATTGAAGCATTATTCGAAGAAGCCGGAATCGAATTATTGTCTACTTTCTCAGGTAATTCAACCATCGAAAGTATGGAGTATTCACACACGGCCGACTTGAACATGGTCATGTGTCACCGTTCCATCAACTACATCGCCGAGATGATGGAAGAGAAATACGGTATTCCGTGGATCAAAGTGAGCTTTGTTGGTGCCGAGTCAACGGTGAAATCAATGAAGAAAATTGCCGAGTATTTTGGTGATGCTGAATTGACCGCTAAAGTTGATGAGATCTGCGCACGCGAAATGGCTAAAGTAGAAGCTGTTCGTCAAGAGGTTAAACCATCAGTTGAAGGTAAATTAGCCATGATGTTTGTGGGAGGTTCTCGTGCTCACCATTATCAAGATCTTTTCAAAGAACTTGGAATCAACGTTGTTTCTGCCGGATATGAGTTTGCTCACCGTGATGACTACGAAGGACGTGAGGTAATTCCAAACATCAAGATTGATGCTGATACCCGTAACATCGAAGAAATTACAGTTACGAAAGATGAAGAACTGTTCCGCGACGATTTAGCTACCAAAAAAGCAGAGCTTGAAAAAGCCGGATACAAATTCAGCGATTATGTTGGTATGATGCCTGAGATGAGCAAAAACGCATTGGTTATCGATGATGTAAACCACTGGGAAACTGAGAAGCTGATTGAATTCTACAAGCCAGATGTATTTTGTGCCGGTATTAAAGAGAAATACGTTGTTCAAAAATATGGCGTCCCTCTAAAACAGTTGCACTCTTATGATTACGGTGGTCCTTACACGGCCTTTGATGGTGCAATTAACTTCTACAAAGAAATGCAACGTATGTTGGCTACAAACATTTGGAAATTGGTAGATACACCATGGAAAAATGAGCCTGAGATCGTTGGAAGTATGACTATTGACGCATAAAAATCAGGAGGAATTATCATGTTATTAAAACATACAACAGATCAAGTAAGAGAGCGGAAAGCCCTAACCGTTAACCCGGCAAAAACTTGCCAACCGGTAGGAGCAATGTACGCCGCACTAGGAGTGCACGGATGTTTACCACATAGTCATGGTTCGCAGGGATGCTGTTCTTATCACAGAAGTGCATTAACCCGTCACTACAAAGAGCCGGTAATGGCTGCAACAAGTTCATTTACCGAGGGTGCTTCCGTATTTGGAGGACAAGCCAACTTGCTAACAGCGGTTGACAATATCTTCGGAATTTACGAACCTGAAATCATCGCTGTTCACTCAACGTGTTTGTCTGAAACAATTGGTGATGACCTCGGCCAAATCGTAGCGAAAGCAAGAGATGATGGTAGAATTCCGGAAGGAAGACACGTAATTCAGGCTTCAACGCCTTCTTACGTTGGATCTCACGTCACAGGTTATGCCAACATGTTGGAAGCATTTGCAAAATACTTCGCAGAAAAAACGGACGATAAAATTAAGCAAATAAACTTGTTGTCTGGTTGGGTAGAACCTTCTGACATGCGCGAGTTGAAAAGAATCACGGAATTAATGAAAGTTAAATCTGTACTTCTGCCAGATACTTCGGATGTATTGGATACTCCAATGGTGGGAAAATACGAAATGTACCCTAAAGGTGGTACAACTATTTCTGAAATGGTTAGCATGGGTGATAGCATGAAAACTGTTGGACTAGGAGCATGGGGAACTGAAAAAGCGGCCAAAATGTTGGACAATAAGTGTAAAGTTTCCTATGATATCACTGACCTTCCAATTGGATTGAAAGCAACTGACCGTTTTATTCAGGTTTTAGCAACTGCCGGTAAAGTTTCAATTCCTGAAAGCATTGCCGATGAGCGCGGACGTCTGGTTGACGCCATCACAGATATGCACCAGTACCTATACGGAAAACGCGTAGCTGTTTTCGGTGACCCGGATAACATTATTCCATTAGTTGAATTCTTGTTGGATATGGATATGAAACCAGTTTACACTGTTTCAGGAACTCCAGGAAAAGCCTTCACGAAGAGAATGGAAGAAGTATTCGCAGGTCGTTGCCCGGAGGCCAAATACAAAAACGGACCTCAAGCAGATATGCTGTTGATGCACCAGTGGATTAAAGAAGAGCCGGTTGATATGATTATTGGTAACACCTATGGAAAATACATCGCTCGCGATGAGAACATACCATTCGTTCGCATGGGATTCCCAATCATCGACCGTATCGGGCACAGTTATTTCCCAACGGTAGGTTACCTGGGAGGTTTGCGTATTGTAGAAAAAATCCTGAGTGGCATCATGGATAAAATCGATGCAACAACTATCGAGGAGTCTTTCGAACTCGTCATGTAATCTTTACATCTATCTCTATATATAAGACATCCTTCTCTTCAGCCAAAATGGAAGGATCTTCAGGGAGACATCCCTCTAAACATGTTCTTCATAATGTCAAATAAGAAAGGGGGCTACCCGCAGCCCCCTTTTCTTCTAAAGATTAAACAGATGAATACATTTATAAAAGACAGGCAAAACCAAATTCTCACAAAAGGGAATAGCGATGCAAAAATCGCTTGTGGTAAAGCCAGTGTGGCCGGATCGGTCAGTCAGCGGGCATGTGTATTCTGCGGATCACGTGTTGTGTTGTACCCCATTGCCGATGCCTTGCATTTAATTCATGGGCCGGTTGGTTGTGCTGCTTACACTTGGGATATTCGTGGTTCTCTGTCTTCCGGACCACAACTTCACCGGTTGAGTTTCACCACGGATTTAAAAGAAAAAGAAGTCGTTTTTGGTGGCGAAGAACGACTGTATAACGCCTTGGTTAGTTTGATTGACCTATACAAACCCAAAGGCGCATTTGTTTATGGAACCTGTATAGTTGGAGTAATCGGCGACGATGTTGAAGCTGTGTGTAGACGGGTTACACGCGAAAAAGGCATCGATGTTATTCCGGTAATGGCAGCAGGTTTCGCAGGAAGTAAAAAGGATGGCTACAAAGTAGCTTGCGATGCTTTAGCAAAACTAATGGGTACCGACACGACCTATAAAGCACCGGAACACAGTATTAACATTCTTGGAGATTTTAACTTGGCTGGAGAACTCTGGATGTTGTCAGAATACTACAAAAAAATGGGTGTGAACATGGTTGCCTGCATGACAGGCGACGGACGGATAGATGATGTTCGCAAAGCGCACACGGCTCAGTTAAATGTTGTGCAATGTTCAGGATCGATGATTGGCCTGGCAAAAGGAATGAAAGAAAAATACGGTATTCCGTTTATGAAAGTTTCCTATTTCGGAATTGAAGATATGTCGGACGCACTTTACGAAGTGGCCAAATTCTTCAAATCAGACGAGATGATGGAAAAAGCCCGGAAGCTGGTCAAAGAAGAACTAAGCATTTTGCTGCCTGCTTTGCAAAAGTATCGACAGGAGCTGGAGGGAAAGAAAGCAGCCATTTATGTTGGCGGCGCTTTCAAGGCAATCTCTCTGGTAAAAGCACTTCGTTTAATCGGAATGAAAGCTGTTGTGGTTGGCTCACAAACAGGGAATCAGGACGATTATGATTTATTGAAAGACTTGTGTGATGAAGGAACCATCATCGTTGATGATTCCAATCCAAATGAACTCTCAGAGTTCGTGAAACAAACCGGAGCCGATTTATTTATCGGTGGAGTGAAAGAAAGACCAATCGCTTACAAATTAGGACTTGGTTTTTGCGATCACAATCACGAACGTAAAGAAGCTCTCGCGGGATACGATGGCATGCTGAATTTTGCAAAGGAAGTACACGCTTCGGTTTGCAGTCCGGTTTGGCAATTCATGAAGTAGAAAGGCGGAAAAGGGAAAACGAAGGCCGGTGAAACGGTACTCGTAACCCGAAACTTTCAACTCGAAACTCAAAAAAATTGAAGAATATGTTTGAAAATGCACCCAAATTAAAATCTACAAAAGAATTTACAGCCACGCGGAATGCCTGTAAGCTCTGTGCTCCACTAGGTGCCAGCATAGCATTTAAGGGAATTCGCGGATGTGTCCCCATCATTCATGGTGGACAAGGCTGTGCGACCTACATTCGTCGCTACCTGATTAGTCACTACAAAGAACCGGTTGATATTGCTTCATCGAACTTTTCGGAAGAAGCGACCGTATTTGGTGGCGGTGCCAATTGCTATACAGCTCTTAACAATGTAATTGGACAATACAATCCGGAAGTGGTCGCCATGTGCACCACTTGCCTTTCAGAAACGATTGGCGACGATGTTAATTTATACATGCACAATTATAAAGAAGATAATAAGCATGAGAATTTACCTCACATAGTGACAGCATCGACCCCTAGCTACCAGGGATCACACATGGACGGATTTCATGAAGCAGTTGCTTCGGCCGTGAGAACTTTTGCCAAAGCAGGTGCGAAAGGCGAGCATGTGAACCTGTTCCCTGGTTTTGTTTCTACCGAAGATTTACGTCAGTTAAAATATATTTTAACTGATTTTGGTCTTGATTATGTGATGCTTCCCGACTATTCGGATACGCTTGACAACCCAATTTGGGAATCCTACAAGCGGATACCCGAAGGAGGCACATCAATTAGCGAAATTGAAACCTGTGGTTCAGCAGCTGCTTCTATCGAGTTTGGCACAATTATCAATCAAGGATCACTTTCCGGTCGGGTCAGAAGTAAAAGCTTATCATCGACTGCTGCATCGTACCTCCAAAAGGAGTTTGGTGTTGAAAATCATCAAATGCCTTTGCCAATAGGGGTGAAGTTGAGCGATGCTTTTTTCAACGCTCTGGAGAAAATTTCAGGAAAGAAAATGCCTACCCGCTACAACCGCGAGCGTGGTCGTTTGATCGATTCCTACGCTGATGGACACAAATATATTTTCGGAAAGAAAGCGGTGGTTTATGGCGAAGAAGATTTTGTAATTGCCATGACTACTTTCCTTGATGAAATTGGAATTGACGTAGTTCTTGCTGCTACCGGTGGCGAAAGTGGAAAGCTTGAATCAGAAATTCGTAAGTATTGCCCCGAGCGGGGAGAGACGATTCTGGCTAAAAATCATTTCGACTACGAAAATATTCACGAGTGGTGTCAGAAAAACAAACCAGACCTTTTCGTGGGAAATAGCAAAGCGTATTACATCGCCCGCGAATTGCAGGTTCCAATTATTCGCAGTGGATTTCCAATCCACGACCGAATCGGTGGCCAGCGCATTAAGCATGTTGGTTATTCGGGTACTCAGGAACTGTTCGATAAAGTTGTAAACGCATTGATAGAGTATAAACAAGACCATTCTTCGGTCGGCTATAAGTATATGTAGAATCTGGCTGCAAGGCTGCTCGGACCAACGATAAATAGCCGCAAGGAGCGCATGAATGGCGTTAAGGAGTAGACGAGCATCCATAAGGAACGCAATAACAGCTTGAAGGAATGGATGAACGGTGTTAAGGAATACAAAGATGGACGTAAGGAACGCATGAACGTCCATAAGGAACCGAAAAAGGACAGGAAGGAGAGCCCGATGATCCCAATTTCGCCAGAAGAGAAGCTGTATTTACTGGATATGGAAGACAAATTGATAATTAAAGAGATGAAGCGATGAAAAAAACTCAGAATATTCAAGAACCAACGAGCCCGAAGTTTCCCTCCCACAGAGGAGCTCGGAAAACTTCTATTGATATTGAAAAGCATCCATGTTTTAGCAAAGATGCAAAAGGAAAATATGCCCGGGTTCACCTTCCTGTGGCTCCCAAATGTAACATTCAATGTAATTATTGCAAGAGGGATAATGACTGTGTAAACGAAAGCCGTCCGGGAGTAACCAGTAAAGTCTTGTCGCCCGAGCAAGCATTAACTTACCTGATTAAGTTGAAGGAGAAAATGCCTCATCTTTCAGTGGTAGGAATTGCAGGTCCTGGCGATCCATTTGCTAATCCGGTTGAAACCATGACTACTTTACGTTTGATTCGTAAAGAGTTCCCCGAAATGATTTTATGCCTTTCGTCAAACGGATTGAATGTAGCTCCTTATGTTGATGAATTGGCAGAACTAGAAGTGAGCCACGTTACCATTACCATGAATGCTTTGGATGCTGAAGTAACCAAAGATATTTATAGCTGGGTGAGATTAGACAAGCGCGGATATGTTGGGAAGGAAGGTGCAAAAGTGTTGCTGGAAAAACAACTGGAAGCTATCAAAATGCTGAAAATGTATGGTATTACTGTTAAGATCAATACCATCGTTGTGCCGGGAATCAACGACCATTTGGTTGGCGATATTGCCAAAGAGTCGAAAGAGCTGGGAGCAGATCTGATGAATGCAATTCCTCTTTATCCGGTTGCCGATACACCATTCGAAGATTTGGAAGAGCCATCAGCGATTACCATGCGCGAAGTTCGTGCTAAAATTGCACAACACATCAAACCAATGACTCATTGTGCTCGCTGTCGTGCTGATGCTGTTGGTTTGCTCGGACAGGATGATCCGGAAGCAAAGAAACTGCTGAGCGATGTAGCCAAAATGACGGTTGAAGTTGATGAAACTCGCAAATATGTGGCAGTTGCCAGTAACGAGGGAATGTTGGTAAACCAACACTTAGGCGAAGCCGACTCCTTATATATATACAAGGAAACACCTTCGGGTTACCGTTTGGTTGAAGAGCGTCGTACGCCACCATCCGGAACAGGAAATAACCGCTGGGAAGCACTGGGTAAAAGTATTGATGATTGCCGTGCTTTGTTAGTCGGAGGAATTGGGCCTTCTCCCTCATCAATTATTGGGCGCTCGGGAATCAAAATAGTAGAAATGACAGGATTGATCGACGATGGTCTGGATGCAATTTACAAAGGCAAAAGCCTGAAGACGGTTAAAAAGGCAGATGTTTTTCGCTGTGGAGCCGAGTGCTCGGGCAGTGGCACTGGTTGCGGATGATCCGTTCCCGAAAAAGACAAATTCATCCCGAATTCATTTCGGGATCTGCATCTAGTTTGGAAAGACACTTTGATCAAACAGATCCTGAAACAAAATCAGGGCAACAATAAATATATCAACCTTTAAATATTCTCAACAATGAAACGAGCATGTTTAGTCAATACACAAAAGGTAATGGTTAAAGTGCGAGTTCCATATGATACTTTATAAATAAACAATTTTAATCGTATGAAAAAACCTGAATATCACATTTTAGTTTGCAACTCGTACCGGGTGGCAGGCGACGCCAAAGGGTTTTGTAACAAAACCGGCGCTTCTGATTTTATTCCATACATTATGGAAGAATGTAATGACCGTGGCATTGATGTCGCTGTTACATCAACTGCATGCTTAAATGTTTGCTCGCAAGGACCAGTTATGGTGGTTCAACCATTAAACTTATGGTACGGTGGAATCACTGAAGAGCGTATCGACGAAATTCTGGATGCGCTGGAAGAAGGTGAATCAGTAGAGGAATATTTGATTGCAGATTAAATGACCGCTAGATCACTCCATATAATTGACACAACCCTCCGGGACGGCGAACAAGCCCCCGGAGTGGTTTTTAGCTTTGATGAAAAGCTGAGAATTGCCGCTTTGCTTGACGAAGCCGGGGTGAAGGAACTGGAGGTTGGCACTCCCATTATGGGGGAGAATGAGCAAACGGTTATTCGCGAAATTGTAAAAGCGGGCTTTCGATTTCAATCGACCTGTTGGGGGCGTGCAACCGAAGAAGATATGGTCGCAGCCGAAAAAACGGGTGCCGGACGGATGAATATTTCATTTCCGGTTTCGGACATTCAGCAGGTATCGATCGATAAAAACCGGAAGTGGGTGATGGAACGCATCAAACCGATGATGGCTTTCGCTCGAGAGCGGTTCGATTTTGTTGCTGTTGGAGCACAGGATGCCAGTCGCGCAAACCGGGCGTTTTTACACCAATTTATTACGGCATGCTTAGCCGAAGGAGCTAATCGCATTCGTATTGCCGACACGGTTGGTACGTTGAACCCGATGTCTACAATGGACTTATTTAGCTGGTTAGTTCACGAATTCCCGGGTGTTGAGTTCGAATTTCATGGGCACAACGATTTAGGAATGGCCACAGCAAACACGGTTTCAGCTGCTCTTGCCGGATGTGCTTCATCAAGTTTAACGGTGAACGGACTGGGAGAACGTGCCGGAAATGCCTGTTTAGAAGAAGTTGCTGCCGCCATGAAAGTTTCAGCACAGTCTGATTGTGGTATTCAACTCGATAAGTTGCAGGAACTGTGTAAAACGGTTTCAGAGTTGTCGCTTCGCAAATTACCGGAATCAAAACCCATTGTTGGCGAAATGATTTGTCGTCACGAATCAGGTATCCACTGCCGCAGTTTGGTTCGAAACGAATTGAGTTACCAGGCTTTCAATCCAGCTGACTTTGGTCGCGAAACCGAATTGGTTTTTGGGAAGCACTCTGGCAGCGGCGGATTAAACCATTATTTGCGATCGAAAGGAATTCTTATTTCGAAGGAGCAGTTGCAATACATCATGTTTCGGATGAAGGAAATTGCCCATAAAGCCAAAAAAGCCTTGGATTACGAAGATGCGTTGATGCTTTTAAATTCTTATTCAATAAACGAGCAGAAATGAAAAGGAATTTAATTGACGGTGCTGTTTGGTTCGACATGAATGACGAAGGTGTAAAGTGCCACTTGTGGATGCAAATTCTCTGTTCAGTTAACGAAACCGGATCAATTTCAGGTACCGCGCAGCAACTGGGAACTTCGTATTCTAAGATTTACAACGAGATTGTAAAACTAAATTGTGCCGCCAAGCAAAAGTTAATCGTTTCGGCCCGTGGTGGTGTTGGTGGTGGATTTGCCGAGCTGACGATTGAAGGACATCAAATTGTGAAATTATACAATGAAGCTCAAAAGCAGTTTGATCAGTTTATTAATGGGATGAATAAAAAACTGGAGCCTTTTTTTTAGAGATCGTTATTCAAAAAAAGATAACGAAGAATCAATTTAGGAATACAATTTAAAATTTAGAATTATGGAAACTTGGAATGGTTATTACGAAGAGGCAGCAGCTTATTATAAAACGATAGTAGGCGCACGAAAGAAGAATCGCCCGTTTGGAAACCTCGTTTATTACAACATGATCGGTCTTTCGTTGGAAGGTTTTTTAACGGCAGTTATTGCCAAAGACAACGATTTACCCGAGCACTCAAGCATTTCGAGCATGTTGCGCATGACTAAAAGGAAGTATGATGTGCCGGAAGCTTTTACTGATGAAAGTCGGTTCTTTAATAGGTTCATGAATTTCTGTTCGTTGGAGGTGCTTGAAATGTTGGAGCCAACAGACGATGAAATTGATCGGATGGTCAAATTCGTTGCAGATTTAAAAGAGTGGATTGATAAAAACGTATTGGCTTTAGAAGAATCCTGCTAATTTTAGCACAATGAAACGAGTCTTTTACGCATTATTAGCTCTACTTATTCTTGCTTCGTGTAACGGAACAAGAAAGGTTAATGAGAATGAAATTAAGGTATTTGCTGCTGCTAGTTTGACTGATGTTGTGACTGAACTCGCTCAAAAGTTTGAGCAGGAGTATAACGTAACAGTGAAGTTGAATTTAGCGGCATCCGGGACTTTAGCTCGTCAAATTGACCAGGGAGCTGAAGCGGATGTGTATCTTTCGGCGAATAAAAACTGGATAGATTTTCTGGTGGAAAAACAAAGGACGAAAGAAACAGCTGTTTTTGCAAAGAACGATTTGGTTTTGATTTCGCCACTGAATAAGGACTTCCAATTTGAAAAGGTAGACTCATTATTGACGAATTCTGAAAGTAAAATTGCGATCGGAGATCCGGGCTTTGTGCCGGCAGGCAGGTATGCCATGCAGGTTTTCGATTATTACCAACTCAATATAAAGGATCGGTATTTGCAAAGCCAGAATGTTCGTTCTGCTTTAATGATGGTTGAATTAGGAGAAGCTGATTTTGGGGTGGTCTATAAAACCGATGCGCTGCAATCGAAAAAGGTGAACGTGATTTATACTTTTCCAGAGGAAACACATAAGCCAGTAGAATACTTTCGAGCACTAATTTCGGATAAAAATTTGGCGAAGCAATTTTACGATTATCTTTATTCTGCAGAAACAGATAATGTGTTAACCAATTATTCATTTATTATCGATTGACTGAATTATTATCCATAGGATTAACAAACGCAGAGTGGTCAGCTTTGGCAATTTCAGTTAGGGTGTCCTTACTCTGCGCTTTTATTTCATTGCCTTTTGCCGTTGTTTTTGGGTGGATTCTGGCTCGAAAGGATTTCAAACTAAAAGCTTTTGTTGAAGCTTTTTTGCATGTTCCCATGGTAATGCCACCGGTTACCACTGGTTATGTGTTGCTTTTGGTATTTGGTGCTCACGGCTTCTTGGGCGAATTTTTAAACGAGTATTTCGGAATAAAAATAGCTTTTAGTTTCACTGCGGCCGTTGTTGCTTCTATTATTGTGTCGTTCCCATTAGCTGTTCGGGCTGTTAAACAGGCCATCGAAATGGTAGATAAGCGCTTGGAAGATGCCGCCGAAATTTTAGGCGCAGGGCGAGTAAAAGTATTTTTCACAATCACAGTTCCATTGGCTTTTCCAGGTATATTAAGTGCTTTTTTACTGAGCTTTACCCGTAGCCTGGGCGAGTTTGGCGCAACCATCACCTTTGCCGGCAATATTTTTGGCGAAACACGAACAATACCTTTGGCTTTATTCTCGGCCATGCAAACCCCCGGAAAGGAAGGTGAAGCATTTCGCCTGATGCTTATTTCTATTGTGATCTCATTTATTGCGATGCTGGCTTCGGAGTTGGTTAATCGTCGCTATCAAAAATCAGTCAAAGTATGAGCAGACCGGTTTATGTCGATATAAAATACAGGCGTGGAAACTTTCTGCTACAGATGAAAGATTTTATTCCCGAAGGAATAGTCGGCATATTTGGCCCATCTGGTTCGGGTAAATCTTCGCTGCTAAAAATTTTGGCTGGCATTGAATTTCCCGACGACGGGCAGATTATTATTCGTGGGCACGAGTTTTATAATCGTTCGTGCAAAATAAAGGTGCCTGCCCGAAAACGAAAAGTAGGGCTGGTTTTTCAGGAAGGGCGGCTGTTTCCACACATGACCGTTCGAAAGAACTTATTGTATGGTCACGACTCCGATTCTTCCATTAGTTTGAAAGAAGTGGTTGACCTCCTGGAGATCGATCATTTGTTAAGTAAAAAGCCAGATCAGTGTTCCGGTGGCGAAAAACAGCGCATCGCAATTGGTCGCATGCTGTTAAATTCACCAGAGGTTTTAATGTTGGATGAACCATTTTCAGCGCTTGACCAGCGACTGAGACGTAATATAATACCATTCCTGATAAAAATACACGAAAAATACCGCTTACCCATCTGGGTGGTTAGTCACGATATTGCGGACCTGTTAATGCTCACCAGCCAATTAATGATTATTAGTAATGGACGAATCCTGGGGAGTGGAAACTATTATGACTTGCTTTTTGATTCCGTCGTCGGTCCAATTCTTCAACAGCAAGAAGAAATAAACTCGGTTCGGTTGAAAGCACAAAGTATAGATGTTGTCAATGGAATGACAGCCTTTTATTATTATTCCGATTACTCTTCCAATTATTTAATGGTGGATGTTGAGGCGCAATTAGTCCCCGATGATCAATTAATAGTAAGTATTGCTCCACAAAATATTAGCCTTTCGCTAGATCGTGTTGATGCTATTTCAACAAGAAATCAATTACAAGGGGCAATAACTTCAATAAACAGAGTTGGCAAAAAGGTGTTTTGCATGGTTGATATTGGCTTCCCGGTTTTGGTTGAAATTACCAGCTCATCAATGGAACGAATGAATTTAGAGGAAGGTAAACAAGTATTTTGTCTGATCAAGTCGAGTAGTATAAAAATATTAAGCATTGGTAAGTGATTGTTTTTTAGGGCGTACCGGAGCACCTTCTGGAAAAGATTAAAAATAAATTACAAAAGGTATTGTGAGACCGGAAAAGGTGTCTATATTTGCACCCGCTTTGAGAGACATACTGGTCAAGCAGATGTTTCT